>DATDON010000385.1:0-4067 GCA_035293225.1 Candidatus Manganitrophaceae bacterium | reverse complement strand
GGGGTAAAGGCGCCGGCGCGATGCCGATCAGCGCGCACCTCGAAGAGCTTCGGAGCCGACTCATCAAGGTGGCGGGGGTCTTGATCCTCTTTTTCGGGATCGCCTTTTATTTTTCGGACACCCTCATGGCGTGGCTGAAGGGGCCTTTGGACGCGCCGCTGATCTTTCTTTCCCCCGCGGAGGCGTTCCGGGCCGATCTGAAGGTCGCCCTCTTCGCCGGCTTGATGGGCGCCCTGCCGGCGATCTTCTACGAGGTCTGGCAGTTCATCTCTCCCGGCCTTCTCCCGAACGAGCGGCGGTATCTTCTCCCTTTTCTCTTTCTCTCCACCCTCCTTTTTTTTCTGGGGGTCGCCTTCTGCTATTTTGTCGCCCTTCCGTTCGCCCTCCAATTTTTGATCGATTACGGGCGTCGGAGCGGGGTGACCCCTCAGATTTCGGTCTCCCTCTATATCGACTTCAACCTGAAATTCTTTCTCGCGTTCGGGTTGATCTTCGAACTTCCATTGGCGATGGTTCTCCTCTCGAAAGTCGGCGTTCTGACCCCCGCGTTTCTCTCGCAAAATAGAAAGGTCGCCTATCTCCTAGCCTTCCTGGCCGCCGCGATTTTGACGCCGACCCCCGATATTTTCAACCAGATGGTGATGGCCCTCCCGCTTCTCCTCCTTTACGAAATCGGCCTGATCGGCGTCCGTCTTTTCGGAAGATCGGCGCCGATGGTTCAAAAACAGGAGCCGGAGGGGACATAAATGCGGGGTCGGAAAAAATGGCCTTTTATTTTTTCGTTGCTGGCCGTGATGGCGGGGTATCTCCTTTTTTTCACGCAGCCCCGGCCGCTCTCCTTTCCGTTCTCTTCATCGATTCAACGGCGGGCCGATTATCGCCCTCCTCAAGAGGGGGCGTCTCTCTATCCGACCGAGGGGCCGTTCGGGGTCGGGGTCATCCAGACGATCGCCGCCGGCGCCGGGGAGACCCTCTTCGTCGGAACATACGGGGAAGGTCTCTTTCGAAGCGACGACGGGGGACGGCGCTGGGCGCCGGCCAACGAAGGGCTCCGCGACAAGTTTATCGTCAACCTAGCCAAAGGGGCGGAAGGGACCCTCTTCGCCGGGACCATCCGCGCCGGGCTTTTTAAAAGCCTTGACGAGGGGCGGCATTGGACTTCGATCAACCGAGGCCTTGAGAATACCGACGTGCAATCGATGGCGACCCTCCCCGGCGGAAGGCTTTACGCCGGGACCGGCCAAGGGGTCTTTATCAGCCGGGACGAAGGGGGGCGTTGGGACCCTTTTAATGAAGGGTTGGAGAACGCCCTGGTCCGGAGCCTCGTCGCCGCGAAGGATGAGACCCTCTACGCGGCGACGCAAGGGAAAGGGATCTACAAAAGAAGGCCCGGGGCGGGGCGCTGGACGGAGGTGGTCGGCGGATTCGATTACGAAGGGATCGAAGAGCGGGTGATCCGGGTCTTGGCGCTGGGGCGGGACGGCGCCCTTTACGCTGGAACATTGGGAGCCGGTATATTCCGCAGCGGGGATGGAGGAATTCATTGGAAGGGGGCCAACGCGGGGCTTCCGAATCTTTCGATCCGCTCCTTGGCGGCCGATCCGGACGGCGTTCTCTACGCCGGGACCGGCGCCGGCGTCTTTTACAGCCGGGAGGAGGGCGCGCGCTGGCTTCCGCTGGAAGGGGGGCTGGACAACGGCGAGGTCCACTCCTTCGTGGTGAGCGAAAAAGGGGACCTCTACGTCGGGACCGGCGCCGGGATATTCAAAGGCCGCCTGGAGCGTTCATGGGAATCGCTCCACCAAGGATTGCGGATCGCTCCGATCCGGACGCTCACCCTATCGGGTACAGGCGATTACGGAGCGGAAGGGGTGACGGCCGGGACCGACGGAAAAGGGGTCTTCATCAGCAAGCAGGAGAGTTGGGTCTCGGACAACGTCGGCCTGGTTAACCTCTCCGTCCGCGCGATGGCGCGGGGAAAGACCTTCCTCTACATCGCGACCGCCGACGGATTGTTCCGGAGGCAGCATGGCCGTCGCCAATGGGACCCGATCCGGCCCGGTCCGCCGGTCCAGGCGGCCTCCCTCGGGGCCGCCGGGGACGATCATCTCTATGTCGGGGGCCCGGAGGGGCTCTACATCTCTTCCAACCAGGGTCAAGAATGGAAAAAGGAGGAAAGGCTCGGTTCCGATCCGGTCATCGCCCTCGCGGTTCGGGAAGGGAGAGTGGTCGTCGCGGCGCCGAACGCCCTCTGGGTCCAATCGGAGGGGGGCTGGAAGCGGGTGATCTCGAAAGAAGGGAGCCCTTTCCGTTTCGTGTCGTGGGGGGAAGGGGAGCGCTTTTTCGCCGCCACGGGAGAGAAGATTTGGGAGGGGGACCTGAACGGAAAATGGGAGGCGTTGAAGGGGAATCTTCCGGCGGGGGCGAAAATCACCTCGCTGGCGGCCGATCCGAATGACCGGGACCTTCTCTACGCCGGCTCGGACCGAGGCCTTTTCTGGAGCGGGGACGGAGGGGCGAACTGGCGCCTCGCCCGCCTCTACCAGGGGGAGCGGTTTGAGAAACAGGTCAACCAAATCGTTCCGACGCCGATCGGAATTATTTGGGTGGCGACCGAAGAGGACGGGGTGATGTTCGCCGTAGATAAAATCCCGAGAAGGAATCGGCTGCAACGATGGTTTGAAGGGGTCGTTCATCGTTAAATAATAATCGTAAAACGTGAACCGTTATTCGTTATTCGGAAAGAAAGGTTGTTGCGTTTAACGAATCACGTTGAGCGTCTCTTCAGTGATCTTACGATCAACAATCCGGAATACCCGGACCTGCGGGGCGTCGTTCTCCAACGAAACAATCAGATAATACGCGTCGGGATAAAACGCCAGACGGACGTCGGTCGCCGAAGGGTAGGCGGGCGAATGGGGATGGGAGTGATAGATCCCAAGCAGGTCTGTTCCGTTCTGTCGCATCTTTTTAAACGCCTGGAGCTGCTCCATCGGGTCCATGATGTACCGAAGCCGCCGGTCGGGCGGCACCTGAAGGTCGGCGACCTTCGGATCGTCCGAGGGGAGATTGGCGATCCGATAGATCTCGCCGACGACCTCTCCCGTTCCGGCGAGCAGGCCGCAACATTCGTAGGGCGCTTCCGCCCGCGCGTGGGCGATCATCTCATCGAGGATTTTTTTGGGGGTCTGGATCATGGCGAGGAGAACCTACTTCCCCGGCGGCGGCAGGGTGCAGGAGACCTCGTAGTCGAGGAGTTTCGTGATCCTTTGGTTCGGGCCGCAGAGGGCGCAGTCGGGGTCTTTTTGGACCTTGACGTTCATGAAGGTCATCTCCAGGGCGTCGTAGATCAGGAGTCTGCCGGCGAGGGTCGCTCCGATTCCCAATATCTCTTTGAGCGCCTCCCCGGCCTGGAGGACGCCGATCGTTCCGGCGAGGACCCCGAGGACACCCGCCTCCTGGCAGCTCGGCACGAGGCCGGCGGGAGGGGGCTCATGGTAAATGCAGCGGTAGCACGGCTTGGGCCCCTCGGAGAGGTCGTGCGGTTTGAGGGTGGTCAACTGTCCTTCAAACCGGAAGATGCTCCCCGAGATGAGGGTCTTCTTCAAGAAAAAGGCGGCGTCGTTGACCAGGAAGCGGGTGGGGAAGTTGTCGGAGCCGTCGAGAATGATGTCGTAATCTTTGATGATGTCGAGAATGTTTTCGGAGGAGAGCTTCCCGACGTGCGGGATCACCTTGACGTCGGGGTTCATCCGGCTGATCGTCCGGACCGCCGATTCGACCTTCGGATGCTGGAGCGTCTGGACGCTGTGCAGGATCTGCCGCTGGAGGTTGGAGAGATCGACGGCGTCATTGTCGATGATGCCGAGGGTTCCGACCCCCGCCGCCGCCAGATAGAGGGCCGCCGGGGAGCCGAGCCCGCCGGCGCCGACCAAAAAGACCCTCGCCGCCGCGATCTTCTTCTGCCCCTTCCCGCCGACCTCCGAAAGCAAGATTTGCCGGCTGTACCGTTGTAGCTGCTCTTCCGTAAATGCCATTGTTTCCTCTGGGTTGCGTTGGTTACGTTA
>DATDON010000384.1:0-4110 GCA_035293225.1 Candidatus Manganitrophaceae bacterium | reverse complement strand
CATTCGGGCGATTTTGTCCGCCAAACTCGCGTCGACGAACGGCCCTTTTTTTACCGATCTCGGCATTGCGTCTCCTTGCGTCCGCGCCGGCGGAGCCGGCCGTTCGCTTTACTTCCTTCTCTTGATAATGAACGCGTTGGTATATTTTCTGCGGCGGGTTTTGTAACCTTTCGCCAGCTGACCCCAGGGAGAGACCGGATCGGGATTTCCCTGCCCCGATTTTCCTTCTCCTCCGCCGTGCGGATGGTCCACCGGGTTCATCGCGACGCCGCGGACATGGGGACGCCTCCCCATCCAGCGGGTCCTTCCCGCCTTGCCGTAAGAATAATTTTCGTGGTCGATGTTTCCGACTTGCCCCATCGTCGCCATGCACTCGGCGTGGACCAAGCGAACCTCGCCGGAGCCCAACCGCACTTGCGCCCAGCCCCCCTCCTTCGCCATCAACTGGGCGGAGGAGCCGGCGCTCCGCGCCAACTGAGCCCCCTTCCCTTTTTTAAGCTCGATGTTATGGATGACACTCCCCACCGGGATATTGGCCAAGGGGAGGGCGTTCCCCGTTCTGATCTCGGCGGCCGGCCCCGACATAAGCGAGTCCCCCACCTGAAGCCCTACGGGGGCGACGATGTACCGCTTTTCCCCGTCGGCATAGAACAAAAGGGCGATGCGGGCGGAGCGATTCGGATCATATTCGATCGCCGCCACCTTCGCGGGAATATCGAATTTATTTCGCTTGAAATCGATGACGCGGTAGGCGCGTTTATGGCCGCCCCCCCGATGGCGGATCGTCATTTTGCCGCGGTTGTTCCGCCCGCCCGACGGAGGAAGCGAGCGAACGAGGCTCTTTTCAGGGGCGCTCTTGGTGATCTCTTCGAAGGTCAGCCCCATTGCGGAACGGCGACCCGGCGACGTCGGCTTATATGTCTTTATTCCCATCTCTCGATAACCTCTTCAATTATCCTTCAAACAGATCCAACTTCTCCCCTGCCTTCAGGGTGACGATCGCCTTTTTCCAGTCCGGGCGCTTCCCGACAAACCGATTCAACCGCTTTTCTTTTCCGATGACGTTCAGAATGTGGACCTTATCGACCTTGACGTTCAAGGCCTCTTCGACGGCGCGCTTCACCTCTTGCCGATTGGCGTCCCGCCGGACGACAAAGCTATATTTGTTCTCCGCCTCGCGGAGCGCGGTGCTTTTTTCAGTTAAAATAGGACGGATAATTAAATCATGCCGATTCATGGTTCCCCCACACTTCCACCAATCTTGCGATATCACGGCGCGTCGTCAACAGAGTGTCCGCAAGGAGGATGTCATAGACGTTGAGCTGGCGGACTTCGAGGATTTTCACGTTCGGGAGGTTCCGCGCGCTTCGATCCAACGTTTCTTGCTTTTGCGAGACGACGATCAATATTTTCCCCGGCAATTGAAGCTTCGAAAGGAGATGGGTCATCGATTTGGTTTTTATCTCAGGGATCTCCAGCTCTTCCAGGACGATCAGCCTTCCCTCTTGAACCTTGGATGAAAGGGCCGAAAAAAGGGCCTTTCTCGATTTCTTTTTTGGAATCGAATAGGCGTAGCTGCGCGGCTGCGGCCCGAAGGTCGTTCCACCCCCCCTCCAAATGGGAGAGCGGTTCGATCCGGCGCGCGCCCGCCCGGTCCCTTTCTGTTTCCAAGGCTTCTTTCCCCCTCCGCTGACCAGACCCCGGGTCTTTGTCGCCGCCGTCCCCTGGCGCATCGAGGCCAACTGCATTTGAGTCGCCTCGTGAAGGAGCCCCGTTGAGACTTTCAATCCGAAGATCGGATCCTCCAATATCATCGTCCCGATCTTCTCATTATGACCGTTTTTAACATCTACCTCAGGCATGATTCCCCTATTTTCCTTTTTCAGCCGGCCACTTCTTCGACTTCTGTATCACCACCAAGCCTTTCGGGCTTCCCGGAACCGATCCCCTTACCAAGATCAGGTTCTCCGCCGGCCGGACTTCGATCACCTCCAACCCCTCCGTGGTCACCCGGCGATTTCCCATATGCCCGGGGAGCTTCTTATTTTTCCAAACACGGGATGGAAAGGAGCTGGCCCCGATCGACCCGGGCGCGCGATGAAACATCGATCCGTGCGTGGCGGGGCCTCCGGCAAAATGATGCCGCTTGATGACCCCTTGAAAACCTTTCCCCTTCGAAACGCCGGTCACGTTGACGATCTCCCCTTTTTGGAAGATCTCGGCCGTGATGACCTGGCCGACCGTCAATCCGCTAAGGTCTCCCTCGAACTCTCTCAAGACGCGGGAGGGAGAAACGTTCGCTTTTTTGAAATGACCCCGGATCGGGGAGTTCACGCGGCTCTCTTTGACCTCATCAAAAGAGAGTTGAGCCGACGCGTATCCCTCCTTCTCCTTCGTTTTAATTTGAACGACTTTGCACGGCCCCACTTCAATGACCGTGACCGGCGTCAACTTTCCGCCGTCCGAAAAAACCTGAGTCATCCCTACCTTATATCCAATCAGTCCGTTCACCATCGTTTCACCTATCGGTTTTCCTTGCGACCGCCCTCTTTATAACTTGATCTCCACGTTCACGCCGGCCGAGAGGTTCAGTTTCATCAGCGCGTCGACCGTTTCCGGCGTCGGCTCTAAGATGTCGATCAGGCGCTTGTGGGTCCGGATCTCGAACTGCTCTCTCGATTTCTTGTCGACATGGGGAGATCTCAAGACCGTGTATTTGCTGATCTTGGTCGGCAACGGAATCGGGCCGGCGATTTTCGCCCCCGTCCGCTTCACCGTGTTGACGATTTCGCCGACCGACTGATCGAGCACGCGATAATCATACGCCTTTAACCGAATTCGAATCTTTTGATTCACAAGCAACCCGCCTATTTTGTCGAACGTTATTTAATGACTTTTGTAATCACGCCTGCGCCGACGGTTTTGCCCCCTTCTCGGATGGCGAACCGCAGCCCTTCCTGCATCGCAATCGGCATGATCAATTCCACTTCCATCGTGATGTTGTCTCCGGGCATCACCATCTCCACCCCTTCCGCCAGCTTCGCCACTCCCGTCACGTCGGTCGTCCTCAGGTAAAACTGAGGCCGGTATCCGTTGAAAAACGGCGTGTGCCGACCCCCTTCTTCTTTCGTCAAGATGTACGCTTCCGCTTTAAATACCGTGTGCGGCGTGATGCTCCCAGGCTTCGACAACACCATCCCCCGCTCCACTTCCTCTTTCTTCGTCCCTCGCAGCAACACCCCAACGTTGTCTCCCGCCTGCCCCTGATCCAATATCTTCCGGAACATCTCAACGCCCGTCACCACCGTCTTCTGCGTCGGCTTGATCCCCACAATCTCTACTTCGTCTCCGACTTTCACGATCCCTTTCTCCACTCTCCCCGTCACTACCGTCCCTCTCCCGGAAATCGAAAAAACGTCTTCGATCGGCATGATGAACGGCTTGTCGATCTCCCGCACGGGCGTCGGGATGTAGCTGTCGATCGCTTCCATCAGCTTGGTGATCGCTTTCTCCCCAAGCTCCCCTTTGTCCCCTTCCAACGCTTTCAACGCCGATCCTACGACGATCGGGATATCGTCTCCCGGAAATTCGTACTTGGAGAGCAGCTCCCGCACTTCCAACTCCACCAGGTCCAACAGCTCTTTGTCGTCCACCATGTCCGCTTTGTTCAAGAAGACAACGATGTACGGTACCCCCACCTGCCGCGCCAGCAAGATGTGCTCCCGCGTCTGCGGCATCGGCCCGTCCGCCGCAGACACCACCAGGATCGCTCCGTCCATCTGCGCCGCCCCTGTGATCATGTTCTTTACGTAGTCCGCGTGTCCGGGACAGTCAACGTGCGCGTAGTGTCTCTTCTCCGTCTGATATTCCACGTGCGCAATGGCGATGGTGATCCCACGCTCTTTCTCCTCTGGCGCTTTGTCGATCTGATCATAGGCCAAATACTCCGCAAACTTCTTCTCCGCCAATACTTTCGTGATCGCAGAGGTCAACGTCGTCTTCCCATGATCCACATGCCCGATCGTCCCGATGTTTACATGCGGCTTCGTCCGCTCAAACTTCGCCTTCGCCATCACACCCTCCTAAAAATTCGTTATTCGTTATTCGTTA
>DATDON010000383.1:0-2238 GCA_035293225.1 Candidatus Manganitrophaceae bacterium | reverse complement strand
CCGACCCGATGGGTCTTGCTCTCGACGCGGGAGACGCCGTGCCGCATGGTGAAAAGGAGCGTTCGGCCGGTTAAATCGCGCGGCATGAGCCAGAAACGTTGGTCCCCCAGGTCCAAAACAATTCGCCCTTCCGCCAATTGGGGGGTCAGGCTCTCCCGCGGGACAATCGCCGCCGGGCGACGCCGAATCGGTTTTTGCGTCGATCCGATCGGAGCGCGAAGCAACGGCGCAAGCCCCCCCTCTCCTAGAACCTGATTCCAGGCGGCGAAGAAGATCAGTTCGTCTCCCCCGCATCCCTGGTCAATCACGGCGCGGCGCGCGGCCCGATAGGCTTCGGCGTTTGGAAATCCGGATTGGGCGAGATCGACAAGGGCGCGGATGTGAAGGACCGCCTCCCGCGAAAGTCGAACCCGGTCGGCCGGCGCGGGACCGAGCGGCGGAAGCGAGAGAGCCCCTTCGGCGCGCATCATTGTCGCCAGGCGCTCGCCATAGGACAAGAGGCCTTCGACGGTCACGAAATCCAACTGTTCCATATTAGAGTTCCGGCGGTGACATCCAAAAAGTCTACAACAACCGCCCCTGGGATGCAACTGATGCTTCCAAAGATCAATGAAATTGCATCCGGTAAGAAGAGAACGAGAACTTCTTGGAGAAGCGCCCCTTGAAGAGAGCTTGATACAGTCGAAAAAAATCTGAAAAAACACATTTCAGTCATTCCCGCGTAAACGGGAATCTGATACAAGCGTAAAAACAATTGTTACATCGGTTCCGTAGGGGCGGCCCCCCATGGCCGCCCAGGGCAGGCACGGTTTGCGTTCTGCCTCCAGCTTTCGTTTTACCTCCAGCTATTTCCCGAAGGTCACAACCATTTCCAGGAGGTCATGGTTTCCGTTCTACCTCCAACCATTTCCAGGAGGTCATGGTTTCCGTTCTACCTCCAACCATTTCCAGGAGGTCATGGTTTCCGTTCTACCTCCAACCATTTCCAGGAGGTCACAGGGGCCTGCCCCTACTTCAGCGAAGAAACCGTTCGATCGCATCTTTAATTTGGCGGACTTTAAACGGTTTGGAAATAAATTCCTGGCAGCCGGCCTCCAGCGCCAACGGCATTCCTTTTTCGCCCGCGCGCGCGGATACCGCGACGATCGGAACGGAGGCGAGGGCGGCGTCCCGTTTAATCGCCCTGGCGACATCGTATCCGTTCATTTTCGGAAGCATAATATCCAAAAAGATAAGATCGGGTTTCTCTTGGATCGCCTTTTGAACCCCCTCTTCGCCGTCCCTGGCGACGATCACATCGATTTCATCCTTATTGATCACCAGGTCGACCAATTTCACGCAAGTCGATTCATCCTCGATGATTAAAATTTTCTTTTTTGGCATTCTTTTTCTCCTTTTTTATAACCGAGACGGGATGGGGAGACGGATCGTGAATCGAACCCCCGTTTTGGGCGCCCCATGTTCGGTGATGGCCAGATTTTCAATTTCCAGCGCGCCTCCGTGTTCGAGAAGGATTTCACGGGCGATTCGAAGCGACAGAATCCGCGCCCCGGGCGTGATGAGGGTCCTCTCTTTCCCCTCTCGGTGATCATATATCTTTTTAAGCTCTTCCGAGGAAAAGGGGGGGCCCTGATTATCAATGACGATCAGGGTCGCCCGATCCGCGGGGGCCAAACGGACCTGGACGGCTGTTCCTTTGTCGCGGTATCGAAGGGAATTTTGCAGGATATTGATCAGAATCCCTCGAAGGTATGCCCGGTCGGCGATGACTTCTCCCATCGCTTCTTCGGGAGGGAAGGAAATAGAGATTTCAGGATTTTCCCTTTCCTCTTGTTCAAACAGCTGGATGATTCCCCTGATCATGGTGGGGAGATGGACCGGCGTTTTTTGGAGATCGATCCCTCCGGGCCGATGATCCCCCTCAAGCGGAAGGCCGAATGAAAAAGTGGTCGACCACCCCGGCCGTTCTTTGACCTTGAGCCAGCCTCGATGGGAGAGCGCGAATTCACGGGCCAGGGCGAGCCCCAGTCCCGTTCCGGGGAAGCTCCGGTCGGCCCCTCCCTGGGCTTGATAAAAATGATCGAAAATCTTTTCCTGTTCCTCAGGGGGGATTCCGATGCCGGTGTCGGAGACGAAGATCTCGATAGAGGGGTTTTTTGATTCCCGCCCCTGCGAAATTTGGGCGAAGAGCTCCACCTTCCCCCCCTCCGGGGTGAATTTCACAGCATTGTCGAGAAG
>DATDON010000382.1:0-2687 GCA_035293225.1 Candidatus Manganitrophaceae bacterium | reverse complement strand
ATGTCGATCAACTCTCCAGGATGAAGATGTTTCAGGGACTGGGTCAAGGCGTCAACAGGATGGAACACTGCGTATGAAGGGGGGGGCGATGCCGGCGGTCAAAAAGAAAGAGCGCCAAAAGAAAAAGGACAAGAAGTCTACGAGCAATCCCGCCATCATGAAACTAAAAAAAACCATCGCCGCCCAAAGGGCAAGGCTCCAAATTTTAGAAACGATGGAGGAGATGGGTAGGCTGCTGAACTCGACGTTGGATGAGCGGGAAGTCCGAAAACGGGCGATGGAATCGGCCACCCATCTGATGCGGTCGGAAGTCGGTTCGCTCCTGCTGATCGATCCCGAGTCGAACGAGCTGTTTTTTGAAGTGGCGCTGGGCGACAAGGGAGAAAAAGTCCGGGAAATCCGGTTGAAGCCGGGAGAGGGGATCGCGGGATGGGTGGCCCAACATGGAGAAGCGCAGATCGTGAATGACGTCCGCTCGGACCCCCGGTTTTTCAGGCGGGCCGACGACAAAAGCGGATTCGTCACCCGGAATATGATTTGCGTGCCGGTCCGAATCCGGGAGAAGATGGTCGGCGTGCTTCAAGCGATCAACAAGAAAAAGGGAAAGTACGACGAGATCGATTTGGACGGGTTCAAGGCGCTGGCCGATCAGGTCGCCATCGCGATCGAGAACGCCGGCCTCTACAAAGAGCTGAAGGAGACGTTTTTAAGCACCGCTTCGGCCTTGGGGGACGCCATTGAAGCGAAAGACGCTTACACGGGAGGACATACCAAAAGAGTATTGGAGTACAGCATGGCGGTCGGAAGAAGCCTGGGCCTTTCCCAGGAAGAGTTGGATCAACTGAAATTGGCCGCCGCCTTGCATGATATCGGAAAGATCGGAATCGAAGACCGCATCCTGGGAAAGCCGGGGCGCCTCGAGCCGGAGGAGGCCAGCATCATGGAAAGCCACACGGTGATCGGCGCGCGGATCGTTGAAAATATCCGCCCCCTTCGGGCGATTGTCCCCGGCATCCGGCATCATCATGAAAAATACGACGGCCAAGGGTATCCCGACGTCCTCAAGGGAGACGCGATCCCGATCATGGCCCGGATCATTTCGGTCTGCGATACTTTCGACGCGATGACCTCCGATCGTCCTTATCGAAAGGGTCTCGGCGCGGAGATCGCGCTGCAGGAGCTGCGCAGGTTCGCGGGGACCCAGTTCGATCCGAAGGTCGTTGACGCCTTCTTGTCCGCGTTCGAAAACGGGGATATTGAACCGACCCTTTACAAAAATAAGACAAGACCGGCCGGCGCTCCACCCCCTCCGACGCTCCCGACGTCTCCTTCGTCCCCGGAGAAACATTTTCCATGAGCCGGATCGAATCGACCTTTCAGACGCTTTCCCGAAGGAAAGAAAAAGCTTTAATCGCTTATGTGATGGCCGGCGATCCTGATTTGGATCAGACCGCTCGGATGGTCTTGGAAATGGAAAAGGCCGGCGCCGATCTGATCGAACTGGGGGTCCCCTTTTCCGATCCGGTGGCCGACGGGCCGACCATCCAAATGGCGTCGGAGCGGGCCCTTCGACAAGGGGTCTCCCTTAAAAACATTCTCGGCCTCGTTTCAACCCTTCGCCCTCAGACGCAGAGCCCGCTTATTTTGATGACTTATTGTAATCCGGTATATGCTTTCGGCGCCGACCTTTTTTTTAAGGAAGCCAAACGGGCCGGCGTGGACGGCCTGATTATTCCGGATCTCCCGCTGGAGGAGTCAACCCCTTTTTCCGCGCAGGCGCGGCGTCATCACATCGACTTGATTTTTTTAATCGCCCCGACGACCTCCTTCGACCGCGCCGAAAGGATTTTAAAGGCGGCGACCGGTTTTGTCTATTATGTTTCCCTCACCGGGATCACCGGCGCGGCGTTGGGTGATAAAACCTCGGTGAATGAGAGGATTCAACAACTCAAAAAAATGACCCACCTGCCGATCGCCGTCGGTTTCGGCGTTTCCACGCCGGAAGAGGCGAAAGAGATGGCCCAAGTCGCCGACGGCGTGATCGTCGGAAGCGCCTTTGTGAAGATCATCGAAACCGCTTCCGGTGATCCTCATTATCTGTCCCGCCTGACGGAGTTCGCCTCCTCCTTAAAAAAATCGATTCGTTTATAAATCTCTCTTCCATTTGTACACCTTTCAACGGACGGAAATGACGATTCGCCGTCGGAGGGGATCTTTTCCTTTACAAATTCAAATTTTATGATACCCTTATTTGGGATTTCAGCATTTGGTTCTCGTTTCCGTATATAGAGGAGCGTTTGATGAAAATGACGAGGGGGAATTTTAAGACCTTTTTTCAGGCCGGATTTCTCTTTCTCCTGGCTTGTTTTTTGGGCGGCTGCGGCGATTCGAATTTCTTTGAAAGCTTGGCGGACGATAATTCTTTAGAGGCCCGCCGGGAGAAGGCCCAGCAGGCGCTCGACAAGGGAGATTGCGACACCGCCGTGGCCCTATTCACCGACATCCAACAGGGCGATCCCACCAACGTTGATCGCCGCTTGGATTTGTCCGCGGCCTATCTCTGCCGGGCCGGCTTTTCGGTTCCCGGGCTCATTCGGGTCGCGGCCGATTTTGATCCGGCGGCGGGAGGGGTCAACGGCGTTTTCCAAAAGATCACCGCACAAGTCTCCACCCTCATCCCGGATACC
>DATDON010000381.1:0-4092 GCA_035293225.1 Candidatus Manganitrophaceae bacterium | reverse complement strand
GTCCAGGCGGTCGGGCGCCTCGATTATTTTTCCAAAAGCGCCGAGGCCGACACCCGCGAGGTGGCCGCCTCGTACGGCGCGCATACCGTGGCCCTGACGGGGAGGAAGCCGGACGTGGGAATCGGAATGACGCGATAGGCTTTTTTTAGGAACCGGCTTATTAAAAAGGGGAGGGCTGAACAAAGCCCTCCCCTTTTTTGTTTGATTTTCCGGTCGTTCCGGATTTCCGCCGTCGCTTCGAATTGGATGGAGCGCGGCCGACGCATCTATTATTGGTATTTAACATGGTCTCAAAACGTTTCGGGAACTTTTTTCAAACCGGCGCGTCTTAGTGAATGAAACGGGAAACGCGCCGTTTTTAATTCGAACGAGGAGGACGCTATGAACATCAATGTGGAAGAACTGAGAGGGCACGTGAAAAAAATGTACTGTTCCGTCGCGAGAACGCCGCGGGCTGATTTCCATTTTCCGACGGGGAGGCCGATTTTGGAGGATCTCGGCTATCCCAAAGAGATCCTCGACCGAATACCGGATCGGGCCGTCGAATCGTTCGCCGGCGTCGGGTATCATTTCAATCTCGATCCGCTCAAAAAAGGGGAAGCGGCGCTGGATGTCGGCTCCGGCGCGGGGACCGACGTCTTTTACGCGGCCCTTCAGGTCGGCCCGTCGGGCAGCGTGGCCGGGCTCGATATGACCGATGAGATGTTGGAAAAGGCCCGGGCCAATCAGAAGCTGGGAGATTTCCCCCATGTCCGGTTCGAAAAGGGGTACGCGGAAAATATGCCGTTTCGGGACGGGGAATTCGACGCCGTCATCAGCAACGGCGTCATCAACCTCTCGCCGGATAAAGAAAAGGTCTTTCGCGAGGTCCACCGGGTTCTCCGGCCGTCGGGGCGTCTCATGTTCTCCGACATCGTGACCGGCGTCGTCCTTCCGCTCGATGTCCAGGCCGACACCGAATTGTGGGCGGAGTGCATCGGGGGGGCGATGGAAGAGAAGGCTTATCTGAAAGAGATCGAGCGGGCCGGCCTCAAGATCGTTACAACCCGGCTGAACGAAAAATACCTCTTCACCAAGGAATCGACCCTCCGGGCCGCCTCGAAATATCAGGTTAGAAGCCTCAGTATTCTGGCGGTGAAAAACAGGTAAGAGGGTGGGAAAGGCGAACTCTTTAACTTTACGTACGAAAGGGGGAGATCCATGAAAGCGACATTCAAAATGATCATTTCGGCAAGTTTGCTGATTTGGACAATCACCGGCTGCGCCGGGGCGAGAACGGGAGGACCCGATCCGACCCTCTATCAGCGGCTCGGCGGAAAAGGGGCGATCGAGGCGGTGGTCGCCGATTTTCTCGCCCGTTTGGGGAACGACGCCCGGATCACCAACGAGAAGGTCAAAGCGAGAATGGCGACGGTCAATCATTTGGAACTGAAGGCGCGGCTGACCGATCTGGTCTGCGAGGCCTCCGGGGGGCCGTGCAAATATTCCGGCCGGAGCATGAAGGAGGCCCACGCCGGCCTGAGAATATCCCCGCGCGACTTCGACATCACCGTCGAAGACCTGGTGACGACCCTCGACCAATTCAAGGTTCCGGAGAAGGAAAAGAATGATGTCCTCGCCCTCCTCGGTCCCCTGAAGCAGGATATCGTCGAAGCGCCGTAACCGGATCGATGGGCCGGCGTGTTTATCCGTTGAGCCATTTATCCAACGCGGAATGCCGGGCCGGCGGCTTTCCCTTCAGGGCGCTTTCGGCGATAGTATTGATCTGCTCCTGGCGGAGGCCTTCGAGCCCATGGATCAGGTGGGTCTGCACGATATCGAAGAGGTGTTTCGCGTAGAGGAGCCGTGGAAGGAGGACATAGTCGGCGCCCTCTTTGTAAAGCGTTCTGGCGTCGCTGAGGGTGTCGGAGGTGACGATGACGCGGCTGTGCGGGCAGAGCTTCTTGATCTGTTTTAGGATTTTGAAGTTGGTCGTCCCTTTCAAAAAGGTGTCCGAAATCGTCGAGATCACCACCTTCGCTCCTTCGATCCCGGCGTGCCGAAGGGTCTCCGGGTGGGCGATGTCTCCATAAACGCAAGAGACCCCGTTGTTCTTCAAAATCTCCAAGGTTTGCGGGTTGAAGTCGATCACGAACATCCGCTCCTTCAGATAAGGCATTTCATGATTCACCTGGTAGAGAAAGGAGCTCGCCTCTTTGAAGAATCCGAGAAGGACGATCTCTTTCCCCTGATCTTCGAGGATGGCGCCGGGAACCGCTTCCCCGGCGCCATTTTTTTTCGAACCCGTCACCCACCGTAGAATCCGGCTGACGATGTGCTCGTTATAAAGAATCAGATAGGTGGAAAGGACCGAACTGAGGACCAGGCTTAAGATGACGACCGAGACGACCTTTTCCTGGATGTGGCGGTAAGAGAGTCCGAGGGTGACGATGACCAGGGAGAACTCGCTGATCTGAGCGAGGTTGATCGAGGTGATCAGCCCGGTCCGAAGATCGAGCCGCAACGCCGAGAGGGTGGGAAGAATGGTTAAAATCCGGCTGACGAGAACAAAGCCGGTCGCCGTCAGGGAGAGCTTTAAAAGCTCCGGGGTGACCGCCGGCGCCTTGAGCCCCAAGGCGACGAAAAAGAGGGTGATGAAGAAATCGCGGATTCCGGTGATTTTGGCGATCACGTCGATGCTGTACGGGAACGCGGCGATCGAAAGGCCCGCGATGAGGGCGCCCATCTCTTTTGAAAGGCCGATCGCGTCGGCCATGCCGGAAACGAGAAAGCACCAGGAGATCGAAGTGATCAGCATCAGCTCCGGCGCTTTGGCGACCGACATGAAAATGCGCGGAAGGATATATTTGCTGATTAGGAAACAGAAGAAGAGGAGACCGGCGCCGGCGAGAAAGGAGATGAAGAGGCCGGTCAACTCCGGGTTGAGCATGTTCGGCTGAACGGCGAGGAAGATGATCGCCCAGATGTCTTGGAAAATGAGGACGCCGAGGGTGGTCCGGCCGGCGAGGGTGTCGATCTCATATTTGTCGTAGAGCAGCTTGACCACGATCATGGTGGAGCTGAGGGAGAGGGCGAGGGCCAAGTAGATCAGGTCAAAATTGGTCGGGCTGAATGAAAAGCCGAAATGTTTAAAAAACAAGATCCCTAAGAGGACGCAACCGAAAAACTGGAACGTCCCGGCGCCGACGACCGTTTTGCCGGCGTCCATGAGTTTGGTGATGTTGATTTCAAGGCCGATGATGAAGAGCAGGAGGATAAGGCCGATTTCGGAGATCAGCTCGATGCTTGCCTCATCGGCGATGATTCCGAACCCCATCTCATGGCCGAGGAGGACCCCGCCGAAGATATAGCCGAGGACCAACGGCTGGCGGAGCTTTCGGGCCACGAGTCCGGCCAGGGTGGCAAAGATAATACTGATCGCTATGCTGGTGAGAAGATTTGCTTGTAAATTCACCTGTTTAGACCCCTTTCTGCTCTCCCTTCCGGGTGTTCCTAAGTGTACCAGATTTTTCATGAAATGCTTGGAGCTATTTAAAGGGTGGGGCGGGGTCTCTCATGGATGATGTCTCTTTATGGAAATGTTGATAGACCCAGTGCGGTGTATACCGGCTCGTGTTGGAAATAAAATGCATCTTTTAATCAAGTGAATAGTGATTTTGTGCAAGTTTAAAATGGTTAGTATATTCATCGCTCCTCCCTTTTTTCTATTTTTCCTCCCTTAATTGAACACGCATGGCTCGCCGCATTCTCACCAGCTTGCTGGGGAGTTCTTCAATCCTTCCTTTTTTTGCGCAGGGTCTGTATCAAATATTCTCAAGTGGGTATCAAAATTGCACTAGGCGTAAGGCGATCAACCGATGGCATTGAAAAACGCCGTTCAAAAGATCAAAAGCCGGCGCCCGAAAAAATTAAAAGGGCATTTTCCAATCTGTGCAATCTGTGATTGATGGGCCGTGAAAACGTTTTGTATCCCCCCGTGTTTTATAAATTCCAATTTAGTTTAGAAAAAGCCGGTTGGAGGTTTGAAATGCAAAAAATCGGGGTCAGTCCCAAGGGTGTGATCATCGGATTCATACTTGCGCTCGTCTCCTT
>DATDON010000380.1:0-7934 GCA_035293225.1 Candidatus Manganitrophaceae bacterium | reverse complement strand
TCGGAGCTTCCCGAAGCGGAGCTCGTCGCCGTGGTCGACACCGACGCCGAGCGGGCGAAGAAGATCGCCGCGTTGTATGGTTGCCGCGCCTTTACCGATTTCTCCGATCTCTACGGGAAGGTCGACGCCGTAAGCGTGGTGGTCCCGACGACGGCTCACTATAAAGTCGCGAGCGCCCTGCTGGAGAACGGAATCGATCTCCTGTTGGAGAAGCCGATGACGTCTACGCTGGACGAGGCCGATCGACTTCTGGCGCTGGCCGATCGGAAGGGCCGGACGCTTCAGGTGGGCCATGTGGAGCGGTTTAACGCCGGCGTGAAGAAGCTCAAAGAGGAATTGACCGACGCCCGATTCATCGAATGCCATCGAATGGGCCCCTTTGTGGAGCGGGGGACCGACGTTCATGTCATCCTCGATTTAATGATCCATGATATCGATATTATTTTATCTTTAGTCCCCGCCGAGTTGGTGGAGACCCGCGCGGTGGGGGTTCCCGTCCTCACCCCCCAAATCGATATCGCCAACGTCCGGTTGGCGTTCGCGAACGGCTGCGTCGCCAATATCACCGCGAGCCGCGTTTCACGGGAGCGGTTGAGGAAAATCAGAATTTTCCAGTCCGACTCCTATCTCTCGCTCGATTACATGCTTCAGGAACTGGTGGTGGCGCGCCGGGTGATTCAGCCCGCGGAGGGAAAGCCGGCAGTAACGGTCGACAAGATCGAAGTGGAGAAGCAGGAGCCGTTGAAATCTGAATTGGCGGCGTTTATTCAAGCAGTGACAAGTCGGCGTCCTCCACAGGTCTCCGGAAAAGAAGGGCGAAGAGCGCTCGCCGTCGCGCTTGAAGTCGTCGAATTGATCAAACATGCGCAGCCCGCTTAAAAATCTTCGAATCATGATGATCGCCGGGGAGGCTTCGGGCGACCTGCATGGAGGGGCGCTCGCTGAAGCGCTTTTCAAGCGGATTCCCTCCCTCCGCTTGATCGGTTTTGGCGGACAGGCGATGAGGCGGGCCGGCGTCGATGTGGTGTTCGATATCGAACGTCTGGGGGTTATCGGCATTTTTGAAGTCCTCCTTCATTTAAAAGCGGTCACGCAAGCTTATCGGTCGGCGGTGCGCATTTTAAAGGAAGGGGTCGACCTTCTGGTCTTGATCGATTATCCCGATTTTAACCTTCGACTCGCCAAAGCGGCCAAGCGGATCGGAATACCGGTGGTCTATTACATCAGCCCTCAAATTTGGGCCTGGCGGTCCGGGCGAATCAAGACCATTGCGGAGCGGGTGGATAAAATGCTGGTGATTCTTCCCTTCGAAAAAGAGATATATGATCGGGCCGGTATTCCGTGCGAATATGTGGGTCATCCCTTGTTGGAGGCGATGGACCCCGCGTCGAATCCCCCTTTCTCCCGGGAGACCTATCTTCGGATGAAAGGGCTCGATCCTTCCCGCCGCGTGGTCGGCCTGCTGCCGGGAAGTCGAAAGCGGGAGGTCTCCTTTCTTCTGCCGACCCTGCTGAAGTCGGTTGAACTCTTGGCGAAAGAGATTCCAGGATTGCAGGTTTTAATTCCGGTGGCGTCATCCCTTCCGAAATCGTGGGTCGCCGGGATCGTCCACTCTTCATCCGCGCCGATCACGCTGGTGGAGGGGGAGGCCGGAGAAGTCATGCGCGCGTCCGACGCGCTGGTGGTCGCCTCCGGAACGGCGACCTTGCAGGCCGCGCTCGCGGGAACGCCGATGGTGGTGGTTTACAAGGTGGCGCCGCTGACCTACCGGATCGCGCGCCGGATGATCCATCTTCGCTCGATCGGGCTGGTCAATATTGTCGCCGGCGCTCCGATCGCGCCGGAGCTGATTCAATCGGATGCGAACCCGGAACGGATTCGCCGTGAGGTCGCCTCGATCTTGTCCGATGACGCCCGCCGTGAAAAAATGATCGAGAGTTTAAAGGGAATCGCCGCCCGCCTCGGCGTTCCCGGCGCGTCCTTCCGAGCGGCGGCCGCCATCGAGCAGGCGCTGGAAACCGGGGAGAGGTCTCGTGAAGCTCTATCTTAGACTGCTCGCCTTCCTCAGGCCGTATCGCCTCCACCTCTTCGGCGCCCTCCTCTGTGGAGCGATGGTGGCGATTTTGACGGCGACCTACGCCTGGCTGGTCCGGCCGGTTCTCGACGAACTCTTCATCAAGAAGGACGGCTTCATGCTGATGGTTTTGCCCGGCGCCATCTTTCTCATCTCCCTCTTGAAGGGGCTCTTCCATTACGGCCAGGGATACCTGATGCGGTATGTCGGAAACCGGGTGGTGACCGACATCCGAAAAGACCTCTACCGCCATATCGTTCTCATGCCGATCGGCTACCACGCGAAAAACGCCACCGGCAGCCTGATGTCGCGGGTCATCAACGACGTCGGGATGATGCAGAACGCCGTCTCCACCGTCGTCAAAGATCTATTTCAACAATCGCTGACCCTCGTCGCCCTCACCGGGGTGGTCTTTTACCAGAATTGGAGGCTCGCCATTGTCGCCGTCTTGGCCATTCCGCTGGCGACCTACCCGCTCCTCCGGTTGGGAAGAAGGCTTCGAAAGATCGCCCGGGCGGGACAGGAGAAGGTGGGAGACCTGACGAGCGTTCTGCAGGAGACCCTCTCCGGCATCCGGACCGTGAAGGCCTTCGGGAAAGAAGATTTTGAGACGACCCGTTTTTCGGAGAAAAACAACAAGTATTTTAAAAATATCATGCGGGCGACGGCGGCTTCCGAGATGACCGCTCCGATCATGGAGGCGGTCGCCAGCCTCGGCGCGGCGTTCATTATCTGGTACGGCGGATATCAGGTCATCACGGGGATCATGACCCCCGGGACTTTTTTTTCGTTCATGGCCGCCTCCATGATGATGTACGCTCCCCTCAAAGGGGTCAGTTCGGCCAACAATGCGCTGCAACAGGCGTTGGCGGCGGCGGAGCGGGTCTTCTTGACGTGGGATGAGCGGAATGAGCGGGATTTGGATAGGGGAGGGAGGGCCCTGCCGGCGATCCGGGGAGCGGTTGAGTTCCAAGGGGTTTCCTTCTATTACGACGGGGTTCAGGCGCCGGCGCTTTCGGAGATCGAGTTGAAGATCAGCCCGGGCGAGCTGATCGCCCTGGTCGGAAGCAGCGGGGCGGGAAAGACCACCCTGGTGAATTTGATCCCGCGGTTTTACGAGCCGCAAAAGGGGACGATCTTGATCGACGGGGTTCCGATCCGGGAGGTCACGCTCGCGTCGTTGCGGAGCCAGATCGGCGTCGTCAGCCAGGAGGTGGTCCTGTTCGACGACACGATCCGGCGGAATATCGCCTACGGATCGGACGATGTTCCCCTTGAGAAAATCGTCCAGGCGGCCGAAGCGGCCTACGCCAACCTTTTCATCGGAAAAACGCCGAAAGGATACGACACGGTGATTGAAAAAGGGGGGGCGAATTTCTCCGGCGGGGAGCGGCAGCGTCTTGCGATCGCCCGGGCGATCCTCAAAAACCCCCCGATCCTCATCCTCGACGAGGCGACCTCCGCCTTGGACGCGGAGTCGGAGGCGATCGTTCAGAAAGCGCTCCAAAACTTGATGAAGGACCGAACCACCATCGTCATCGCCCATCGGGGCGCCACGATCAAGAGGGCGACGCGCATCGTGGTCATCGATCAGGGACGCGTCGTCGAAATCGGAAAGCATGAGGAACTCCTTCGGAGAAATGGGCCTTATCAGAAGGTCTATCAGTTGCAATTCCGCGAGGAAGAGGAGCGCCTGCAGGCGGCGCCGTAGGATCCGGAGGCCCGGAAGCCCCGGTCCAGGTCTGGAATTTTAATGGTTTTCGTTCTACCGAAAACCATTCCCGGGAGGTCAATGAAACGGTTTTATTATTTTGTTTATCAGTTTCTCATTGTTCTCTTTTTTCCCTTGATTTCGCTTTTTCTGGTCGCGCGCGTCGTCGGGCGGCCTGAATACCGTGAGGGGATACGCCAGCGGTTCGGGCGGTATCCGAACGACTTCTTTAAGCCGATCCGGGGGAAGAAGGTGTTTTGGGTCCACGCGGTCTCCGTCGGAGAGGTGATTTCGGCGGGGTTCTTTCTTCGGTCTCTTCGAGAAAGATATCCGGAGTGCGCCGTCGTTTTCTCGACGGTGACCCCCGCCGGCCGGGCGGCCGCCCGCAATCGTTTGGCCGGGGTGGACCTTTTTATCTATTTTCCCTTCGATCTCATTTGGGTGACCCGGTCGGTCATCCGGAAAGTCGCTCCGACTCTTTTTATTTTTCTGGAGACGGAAATCTGGCCGAGCTTTCTTTTCTCTCTGAGCGAGAAAAAGATCCCGGCCCTCTTGTTAAACGGCCGAATTTCAGAACGCGGATTCCGGCGTTATCGGAGGGTCCGGTTTTTTTTGCGCCATGTCCTCGACGAGGTCGCCCTCTTCTTAATGCAAACGGAGCGCGACGTCGATCGGATTCTGGCGTTGGGCGCTCCCAAAGAGCGGGTCGAGCGAACCGGGAACATGAAATACGACCAGGCCGGCGCCGGCCGGCCGGCGAAGGCGCCTTCCCGGTCGGATGTGGGCCTTCAAGAGGAAGAGACGTTGATCATCGCCGGAAGCACCCATGTGGGGGAAGAGGAGGCGGTTTTGGACGCCTATGAAACGCTGACGCGGTCCGGCGCGGGTCCGGCGGCGCTCCTGATCGCCCCGCGGCATCTTGACCGGCTTTCCGATGTGGAGAGGCTTATTTCGGAAAGGGGCTATGTCCCGGCGCGGAAGAGCGCGCTTGCGGGCGCCCGGAAAAGTCAACGGACGGATAAAACCATGACCTTCGGGGAATGGTTTGAGGTAGAACGAAAAACCATACTCCTGCTCGATACGATGGGGGAATTGGAGCATCTCTATCCTTTGGCCGACCTGATCTTTGTCGGGGGAAGTCTCGCGCCGGTCGGGGGGCATAACGTTTTAGAGGCCGCCGCCTGCCGAAAGCCGATTTTTTTCGGGCCCCACATGGACAACTTTCATGAGATCGCCGATCAATTGAAACGCTCCGGCGGGGGGGTGGAGGTCTTGGACGGGAAGGACCTGGGCCAAAAAATGGCCTGGATGATCCGGCGCCCGGAAGAGTATAAGAAGCGGGGGGAGAGCGCTTATCAGGTCGTAATCCAGAACCGGGGGGCGGTCGCGCGGAACCTGGAACGGGTCGCGCGGTGGGCTGAAAAAAATGAGTTTTGAGGAAGCGTTCCGATGTTGAAATGGGTTTGGAAAAAAGGGAGAGGGTTCGCGGACGTCGTCTTGTTTCCGCTCTCTCTCCTCTCGTCCCTTTACGGCGCCGCCTGCCGCCTGAGAATTCTTTTTTATGAAAAACGGATTTTCCCGCGAAAACGGATCGACTGCCACGTCGTCAGCGTCGGGAATTTGACCGTCGGAGGAACCGGCAAGACCCCCTTCACCATCTTTTTGGCGGAAAAATGGCGGGAGAAAGGATACTCCGTCGGGATTATCAGCAGAGGCTACCGGGGGACGTACAAGGGGCCGCTCCTCCTGGTCTCGGACGGCGAGAGAATTCTGGAGAAGGTCTCCTCCGTCGGGGATGAGCCGTATCTGATCGCCCAGCGGCTGAAGGGGGTTCCGGTGATCGTCTCGGCCGACCGGTTTAAAGGGGCCCGTTGGCTTTTGGATCATTTTAAAATCGATGTGATTCTGTTGGACGACGGTTTCCAGCATCTTCGTCTTCATCGTGATTTTAATGTGCTGTTGATCGACGCCATGAATCCGATCGGGAACGGCTATCTCCTTCCGAGGGGGGCGCTCCGGGAGCCGCTGACGGAGGTGCGCCGCGCCGATGTGGTGGTCTTTACCCGTTCCGAAAACGGCTCCGACCGGGCCGAGTGGATCAATGAGATCGAGCGCTTCGGCCGCCCCTGTCTTCGAAGCGCCTTTCGCCCGTCGGCGCTCATTCATCTCGGGAACGGATCGGTCCGTTCCCCTTCCGGCCTGGCCGAAGGGACCGTCTTGAGCTTTTGCGGGATCGGAAACCCCGACTCTTTCGCGAGGTTGTTGGATGGTTTGGGCGCCCGGGTGGAGGAGCGGATCTCTTTCGGCGATCATTACGCGTATCAGTTTTCCGATTTTGAAAAGATTCGGGAGCGGGCGAAGGGCATCGGGGCGAAATGGGTGGTGACGACCGAAAAAGACGCGGTGAAGATAAAATCGTGGATTCCCCCCGATTTTGATGTGTGGGCCCTTCAGGTGGAGGTGGTGTTTTGGGACGATCCGCAAAAATGGGAATCGCTTCTGCTGGGAAACGTTAAACGTTAATCGTTAAACGTTCATCGTGGATTCGTGGATTTTTGTTTTGACCTTACGTTTAACGATTAACGAATAACGAATAACGCCTTTTTGGTTCCGGCTACGCCGGATCAGTCTCCAACAGGTTCTAAAATGAAGCAGAAGTTGAAATATATCGTTGAATATCTCTTGGCCGGCCTTTTCGTCGGTTTTTTAAGATCGCTTCCGTTCTCCATCTCCCTGAGAGTGGGGGCGTTATCAGGCGGTCTTTTTTATTGGATCGACCGGCGGCATCGCCGCGTGGCGTTGGACAATTTAGCCGCGGCGTTGGGAAAAGAAAAAAGCGCCGGCGATTTGAAGCGGATCGCCCTCGGTTCGTTCAAAAATGTCGGGAGGGCGGTTGCGGAGTTCGTCCGCATCCCGATCATGTCCGATTCGGACCTTCAGAAGTGGGTGGAGATCGAGGGGTTTGAGCATTACCTCTCCGCGCGCCAAAAGGGGAAAGGGGTGATCTATCTGACCGCCCATTTCGGAAACTGGGAGCTGATGGCGGCGGCCCTCTCCTTTAAGGGATTTCCGATTCATGTCGTCGCCCGCCCGATCGATAATCCTTATTTGGACCGGATGGTCAATCGATGGCGGGAGCGGAACGGGAACCGGGTCTTGAACAAACGGATCGCGGCCGCCGAAATCATCCGGCTTCTGCGGAAAGGGGGAACGATCGGATTTTTGCTCGATCAAAACACGGCGCGGAGCGAGGCGGTCTTTGTCGATTATTTCGGAAGACCGGCGGCGACCCATAAAGGCCTGGCGATCGTCGCCCTTCGGACCGGCGCGCCGGTCGTTCCGGTCTTTTTTATCCGCGAGGGGGGGCGGCGCCGGATCGTGATCGAGAAGGAGTTGAATATCGTCCGGACCGGCGCCTTGGACGCCGATATTTTTGAGAACACCGCCCTTTTTACCCGGACGATCGAATCGGTCGTTCGCCGGCGCCCGGATCATTGGTTGTGGGTCCACCGCCGATGGAAAACGAAGCAAGGGGAAAAAAAACGTTAATCGTTAAACGTTATTCGTTAAACGTAAATATTAGAGACTGTTATTTGTTAATCCTGAATCGTGAATGATCTTTGGGTTTTACGTTTAACGAATAACGTATAACGTGTTTTATGATGTATAAAAAGATCTTAATACGGGCCCCCAATTGGATCGGCGACGCGGTGATGGCGATTCCGACCCTGTCGGCCCTTCGCGCTCATTTCAAAGAGTCGGAAATAGCTTTATTGGCCAAGCCGCCGGTCGCCGCCCTTTTGGAGAACCATCCCACCTTCGACCGCTTGATCGTTTTTGAAGATCCCGGAAGGCATTCCGGATGGCGGGGCCGATGGAGGCTGATCCGGTCGCTGAGAAAAGAGCGGTTTGATCTCGCCTTCCTCCTTCAGAACGCGTTTGAGGCGGCGCTGATCGCGGCCCTCGCCGGCGTCCCGGAACGTGTCGGCTACGCGGCCGACGGCCGGGGGTTCCTTTTAACCCGATCCCTTCCCAAAAGGTCGGCGCCGCTGCGCCAATCGGAGTTCTATTATGACCTGACGCGATTATTCCCCGGGGCGAACGAAGGGGGGGCGCCCGGAAATCCGTATCTCATCGTCACCGGCGGGG
>DATDON010000379.1:0-3593 GCA_035293225.1 Candidatus Manganitrophaceae bacterium | reverse complement strand
GTCCTCCTCGTTCGAATTAAAAACGGCGCGTTTCCCGTTTCATTCACTAAGACGCGCCGGTTTGAAAAAAGTTCCCGAAACGTTTTGAGACCATGTTATTAACAGTCCAAAATAGAAACAACATTCGATACACCTCCCCTTTGTAAGGGGAGGCGGGGTGGGGTAGAAGGGAACATAAGTGTATGAGCATGCCTTCTACCTCCCCTTGCCCCTCCTTACAGAGGAGGGGTTCAAGAAGTTGCGATCGAATTTAAAAATGTCAATTCAATTATGAGATCGTTAATAAATACCAATAATAGATGCGTCGGCCACGCTCCATCCGATTCGAAGCGACGGCGGAAATCCGGAACAACCGGAAAATCAAACAAAAAAGGGGAGGGCTGAACAAAGCCCTCCCCTTTTTAATAAGCCGGTTCCTAAAAAACGCCTATCGCGTCACTCCGATTTCCGCGTCCGGCTTCCTCCCCGTCAGGGCCACGGTATGCGCGCCGTACGAGGCGGCCACCTCGCGGGTGTCGGCCTCGGCGCTTTTGGAAAAATAATCGAGGCGCCCGACCGCCTGGACCTCTTCAAACCCGGCCTTTCGGAACAAAGAGAGATACGCCTCCTCCAACACCGCCCCGACGATGCATTCCGCCCAGAGCTTGGGGTTTTCTCTCGACGTCTCTTTGATTGGCTTTCCCAGGACGATATCGGTAATTTGGATCCGTCCGCCGGGGCGAAGGGCGCGATAAATTTCCGAAAACGCCTTCGGCTTATCGGGAATCAGGTTCAAGACGCCGTTGCTGGAGACCACATCGATGGAGGCGTCCGGGAGGGGAATCTCTTCGGCGTTCCCCATTAAAAATTCAACATGCTTCGCCCCCATTTTTTTGGCGTTTGCCCGGGCCTTCTTCAGCATGGCGCCGGTCATATCAAGCCCGAAGACCTTTCCGTTCGGCCCGACCAGGATCGAAGCGATCAGCGCGTCGGTCCCGGAGCCTGATCCCACATCGAGGACGATTTCCCCCGGGTGAATCGCCCCGAACGCGAATGGACACCCCACCCCTGCGAACGACTCCACCGCGGTTTCCGGAACGGCGTCCAACAGCGCCTTCGAGTAGCCGACAAACAGGCAGGCCGCCCTCCCAGTTGGAAAATGAAAGACCTTGGCGGGATGGCTCGCCACTTCGGTGTACATCTCCCGCACCGCTTTAAAGATCAACTCTTTTTTATCTCCAAGAAACGCGACCATGATGATCCTCCCAACGACTCCCCGTCTATCGGGTCATAACTGGCTCAAAATCGTCTTAATTCTTTCCTTAAATGAAGCCGTGACCGATTCCCGTCCGGTTTCCCGAAGCTGGTCCTTCAGCCTTTTTTCAAACTCGGCCCTCGAAAAACAGCTTCGGCAAAGCGCCAAGTGCCGCTCCACTCCCCGGCGTTTAACCGCTCCCAACTCCCGGTCCAGATAGGTGAAGAGATGTTTCAGCGCCTCTTCGCACCCCATGGCTTTGAGTTTTTTCATTTCCCCCTCACGAAAACTTCGGCTCCGACACTTTCCGCTCGGCATGTCGCGAAGCCGACCTCTTCCCCCCCGCCGCGTCTTTCTCTTTGATCAACCCCGCCTCTTTCGCATGGTCCCAGAGCGCTTTCTGAAGAAGGCTTCGCCCCCTCGCCAGCCGCGAGCGGACCGTCCCCACCGGAATCTTTAAAATCTCGGAGATCTCTTCATAAGAAAAACCTTCCAGATCCGAAAGGATCACCGCCACCCGAAAAGCCCCCGGAAGGGCGTCGACGGCCCGCTCAATATCTTCCCGCAACAGTTTGTTTAAGAACTCTTTCTCCGGATTATTCCACCAGAGGAGAAACGGCTGATGAAGCTCCTCAAAAAGAGAGAAGCCCCCCTTATCGTCGGATCGCTCCTCGTCCAACGAGGCCTTTTTCGTCTTCGTCTCCTCTTTGCGGTAATCGCTGATGAACGCGTTGGTCAAGATCCTGAAGACCCACGGACGGAATCGCCCCTTCTCTTTCAACGTCTCCAGACCGGCCCACGCCTTGGCGACCGCTTCGGCGACCAGATCTTCCGCGTCCTGCCGGTTCTTCGCGAGCCGCATCGCCGCCCCGAAGAGCTGATCGCGCAGCGCGGTCACCTCTCTTTCGAAAAACTCCCGGTCTTCCACGGTATCGCTCATCGGGGGCGCAAAACTCCTCTATCCTCTAAGACGCGGATCGCGCCAAAAAGTTCCCGAAAAACTTGAGTTCGGCTTCGATTCGATATATAATTTCGGTTTACCGGCCTTCATGAGTTAAATTCCCTGTGTAATCGAAAACTTAGAACCATAAAAGGAGCGATCATGGCGCGAATGGATGTCATCGATTATCAAATATTCGGTTCAGAAATGCAATATGTCGAGATTGAGCTCGACCCCTCCGAAGCCGCCGTCGCCGAGGCGGGGGGGATGATGTATATGGAAAACGGCGTCGAGATGGAGACGATCTTCGGCGACGGTTCCCAGCAGAAATCAGGTTTCATGGGGGCCCTGATGGGCGCCGGCAAACGGCTCCTCACCGGCGAATCGCTTTTTATGACCATTTTCATGAACAGATCGGCCGGGAAGAAAAAGGTCGCCTTCTCTTCTCCTTACCCGGGAAAGATCATCCCGCTCGATTTAAGTGAGTTGGGGGGCCGGATGATCTGTCAAAAAGACGCGTTCCTCTGCGCGGCGAAGGGGGTCTCGGTCGGGATCGCCTTTCAAAAAAAGTTGGGGGTCGGACTCTTCGGCGGTGAGGGTTTTATCATGCAAAAGCTCGAAGGGGACGGCCTCGCCTTCGTTCACGCGGGGGGCACATTGTCCGAGAAGAATCTTGCCCCCGGAGAGATGATCCGGGTCGACACCGGCTGCATCGTCGCGCTCCAACCTTCCGTCTCATACGACATTGAATATGTCGGAAAGATCAAATCGGCCCTCTTCGGCGGCGAGGGGCTCTTCTTCGCCACCCTGAGAGGCCCCGGCAAGGTCTGGATGCAATCCCTTCCGCTCAGCCGTCTCGCCAATCGCCTCTACTCCGCCATGCCCCGCATGGGAAGAGGCCGTGAAGAAGGATCCCTGCTCGGCGGATTGGGCGGCCTTTTGGACGGAGACAATTAAACGATTTGGAATCGCTTCGCGCCCTCTACTTTGGCCCGGGCCTTCCCCCTCAGGGAAAGCCGGTTTCCGTTCGGATGATCCCGGAGGGTCTTTGTTTCTCCCCCGACGATTCGAAGGAGGAGACCATTTCCTGCGACCGGATTCAGGTCGGATCGGGCGGTTTCGATCACGATCAGATTCTGCTCACTTGGACCTTGGGATCGGACCTCTACTCTCTCAGCCTGACCGATCCTTCTTCCAAGAAAACCTTCATCGCTCAAGCGCCCCCCTCTTTGACCCCCCAGCTTTTGCGCCGGCAAAAAAAAATAGATCGGGTCCGCCGGACAAGCAGGGCGGGATGGATGGCGCTCGCGTCGATCCTTCTTCTTCCCATTTTCCTTCTCGCGGCCCTTTGGACGCGATCCGATCGAATCTTGAATTGGGTCGCGGGCCAAATCTCGATCGAAACGGAAGAACGCCTCG
>DATDON010000378.1:0-5082 GCA_035293225.1 Candidatus Manganitrophaceae bacterium | reverse complement strand
ACCTTTACCAATACCGGCGGGGTCAGCGTCGACAATCCCGACGGCACGACGACCGACTTCGCCGACTGCGAAGACGCGAGCGCCTGCGGTTAACCGGCGTTTCTTTGAAAAGGTCCCCCTCTTTTTTGGGGGGCCTTTTTTTTGTGATCCAGGTTGCTTTTTGTTGACTTGCCTCATTTTTTTGGTATACTCATCCTCCTATAATAAATGTCAGGTACGTATTTCGCGCGTTATAAAAGAGACCCATCACATCAATAAGGAGGCCGTCATGTTTTCTTTGAGGATGAAGTTCGGGTTTACAGTAGGCGCTTTATTATCAATCAGCCTTCTGATCTACGCCTGCGGCGGAGGCGGGGGCGGAGGGACTTCGCCCGGCGCCACGACAACGACGATTAACAGTCCGACCGGCGGGACGCAAGCGGCCAGCGCCGGGACCACGGGGGCCCAGGCGGGGACAGGGCTTTCCGACGTCGCGGCCTCTTTAGGCCAGGCCGGTGGGGGAGGGGCGTTCGGCTTTCCTAAACCGATGAACCCTCTTACTCAAAAAAGCGCCAAATACTCGAAAATCATCTCCATGAACAACAAAGTGGCGCACAGCAAGGCGATGCAAAAGGTTTCCTCCCACTTTAAAGCCGCCAAATCAAAGTCGGCTTTCGCCCCGCAAGCGATTCCCTCCTCCACCGATCCCTGCTTCGATGGCGGAACCGTCACATCGGATGGCACATGGGACGACGCCACCGGAGCTTTTACGCTGAACCTGACCTTCAACGACTGCCGGGAAGACGGATCGATCATCAATGGACCATCCAGCGTCTCCGGCGCCGAAAGTTTTGATCTCACCACCAATCTCGGCGGCATCACCATGACGCTTACCCTGGGCGCAACGGGAAATCCCTTTACCGTTAAAGATTTTGAGGAGATCGGGGGAAATCTATACGCCAACCTGGCGGGCATTTTTACATCGACCGCGACCCTAACGGAAGGTTTTAACATCTCCGCAATCGACGGGAGTGGAAATGAAACCGGCGTTTTCACCTTGGAGGCGAACGGAACCGCCACCTTTGATGACTTTATCACCCCACCCACGACGATCACCTTTACCGGCTTTAAGGTGACGGAGAATTTCAACGACGCCGCCGGAACCTGGGATGACACATTAAATGGAGCGATTACCGAAACCGAAACCATATCGGGCGTGGACCACACCGTCTCGGTGGCATACACCAATTTGATTGTCTCGGTAACGGAGGCCGCCGCCACGGAAGATGTCTCCATCTCCGGAACCGTCGCGGTCAATTTCACTCCCGACAGCGATTGCGGAATCGAGGGGACCTTCTCGTTCGCCACCCCGACCGCGCTTCGCTATGTGGACGGCGCAAGCTGCCCGGTCAGCGGGAAACTGGTCATCAACGGGAATACCGATCTGGTCTTCAGCCAGACCGGCGTAGACGTGTCGGTCGACGGGGGCGCTCCGACCCATTATGATGACTGCGACGCGCTTCTTTCCACCTGCGAAGTCGAGGATTTCGACAACACGACTTCAACCTCCAGCGGCGCCGGCGCCGCCGTCACCGGAACCGGCATGCTGGTCACCCTCTCCTGGAGCAATGACGCGAATATTCAAGACGTCTACGTGAGTTATTTCAACTCACAGAATCCTGTGAGCGGCGCCTACGCCGACACCTCGGTGAACTGGCACAATGGAGGGATGGGCGCGGAATGTTCGAACAATCATCCAGCCGTGACTTTGGGCGCCACTACTGCAACCGGTCAACTCGACGAGGACGACTGCGACGGGTTCGGCCCTGAGCATATCACCCTCGATTCACTCCCCGCGGGCCATTACGTCATCGCCGTGAACAGCTACGACCTCTATTCGTTCAGCACCGGTTCGCCGCTTCAATCGACAACCGTTACCGTCACCGTCACCATCGGAGGGGTCGTCTATACCTTCCCGGACAATACCTTCACCGTCGATGATCTGGATGGAACGATCGACGCGAATTCAGACGGTATCGCGGACGGCCCCAATCCGCTTGCCTGGTGGCGCGTGGCGGACCTCCATTGCGCGACGCCGGGAAACTGCCAGTTTGTCCAACCGGATGCAACTCTGCATGTCCATACCCAGGCCGATCTGTCCAACACCGATCCGGTGCTCGGCCATCCAAACGGCGCCTATAAACCAGGCGCCTCCAGGAGAGGACGGTAAAGGAAGTTTCGCAGCTTTGAAAAAAGGCGCCCCGAAGCGGTTCGGGGCGCCTTTTTTGTGGCAAGCGCGGTTTAGAAAGGGCGTTACTCCCCCACCCGGAGCCGGTTCGACAGCTCGTCGGTGTCGTCGGTCCGTTTCGGAAAATATTGGGCGAGGAGATTCCCGCACGCTTCGATCGCGTCGCAAAACGCCTGACAGGAATGGCCTTCTTTCATCCCGGCGCTGATTTGACCGGCCAGGTTCTCCCAGGTCTGGGGAGGGACTTTTTCATGGATTCCCTTGTCGGCGAGGAGATGGACGCGCCGCTCTAAAAGAGAAAGAAGGATCAACAGGCCGGTCTTGTCTCTCGTTTCATGGAGGCGGTGTTCGTAGAAGGCCTCTTCGGCGCGGCGGGCGACCACCTTGTCCATCAGCGGATCGGGAATGAGCCATGACCAGAGACGGCCGGTTCTCTGTATCAACTGAAAAAAAAGCCAAAAGGTGAAGAGCTCGCCGAGGAGCAGTTGGGAGGCGGTGACCCCCGGCCAGACCGCCGCCGCGATCACGGCGATCAGGAACGTAAAAAGGATCGCCCCGGTCAATGCGAATTGGAGATAGTGGCCGCTCCGGTCAATCACCATCGGGACGATCTCCCCGGATGAGCGCCCCTCCGCCCGCGCGACCGCTCGGCGGATTTTCTCTTTCTCCTCGTCTGTAAAAAAATGCTCCGCTTTTTTCATGATCGCGTCACCACCTTCCCGATGCCCCGCCGCCGCCGAAGCTCCCCCCACCTCCGGAAAATCCCCCTCCGCCGAAGCCTCCTCGAATGCCTCTCCCTCCCGACCATCCCGATCCGCGATCATATCTCCCTCCCCAGCCGCCCGGACCCCCGCCGGTGGAGCGGAAGAGATACGAGAGAAAGATCCCGAAAAAGAATCCGACGAGGATCGATATCCAGATCGCCCCGGCCAGGAAGAGCCCCACCGCCCCCCCGACGATTCCCCCGATCACGCCGCTCACATAGAGGGGGAGCGCCGAAAGGAATGAGGAGAAGAGGACGAGAAGGATCAGGCCGATCGTGACCATCTCGTTAAACCGGCCCGATCGTTTCGGCGCGCCGGCCGGCCGGTCGGCCTGAAATTCGCCGGCGACGGCCGATTCGATCGCGTCGATCCCCTCATCGATCCCGCGATAAAAATCCCCCTGTTGAAACGCCGGGACGATGATGTTCCGGATGATCGCGCTGCTCTGCGCGTCGGTAAGGGCCCCTTCCAGACCGTATCCGACCTCGATCCGGATCGCCCGCTCCGCCGCCGCGACCAAGATCAAGACGCCGTTGTTCCGTTTTTCCTGACCCAACCGCCATGCCCGGGCGACCCGGATGGTATAATCCTCCAGCGGCTCCCCTTCCAGGCCCGGCAGGGTGAGAAGGGCGATCTGGTTGGTCGTCTTCTCCTCATACGCCTGAAGCTTCGCCTCCAAGGATTGGACCTGTTCAGGGGAGAGGAGGCGGGCCCGGTCGTTCACCCGTCCTTCCAGCGGAGGGATTTCCAGAGCGGAAGCGAACGGAATCGAGGCCGATAAAAATAAAGCGATTAAAAGGGAGATTCGGGATGATGGAGACACGACGCGCCTAAAACTTCACTTTGGGGGCTTCCTGGGCCGATTTCTCCGCGCCGAAATTTTCGCGGAGTTGAAGATGGAGGAGGTACTTCGCCGTCAGGTTGGTGGGGAAGGCGCGGACGGCGCTGTTGTACCGGCGGACCGCCTGGATATAATCCCGACGGGCGACGGCGATCCGGTTCTCGGTCCCCTCGAGCTGCGCCTGAAGGGTGAGAAAATTCTGGTTGGACCTCAATTCCGGATAGCGCTCCACCACCACCATCAGCCGCGAGAGGGCGCCGGAGAGCTCCCCCTGCGCCGCCTCAAACCGTTTAAACGCCTCCGGATCTTGGGTGATTGCGGGAGAGAGCTTCACCTGCCCCACTTTCGACCGCGCCTCGACGACCTGCGTCAGGACCTCCCGCTCCTGCGCGGCGAACCCCTTGACCGTCTCCACCAGGTTGGGAACGAGATCAAACCGGCGCTGGTACTGATTCTGAACCTCCGACCAGGCTGCGTTGACCTCCTCATCCATCGCCTGCAAGGTGTTGTACCCGCAGCCGGATAAGGGAAGAAGAAACAAAAAGAAAGCCCATTTTGGAAGATAAAGAAGCGGGTTCATTCCAGGTCCAATACGCCATCCTCTGAATCCAATCCGCCGGAATAAGGGCATCATGGGTGAATTGACTGCAATTGGTGTTCGTTTTGAATCACAATCGTCGGATTTGGATTGGGCTTTGGGACAGTGAGCCCCTTTTCTTTTAACAGGACGACATGTTCTTCTATTCCCCATTTGGCCTGATAGAGACAGTCCTCAATAGAATGTCCGATACCCGTAAATCCTTCAAGATCAGGAGAATAGAACCCAAAAAAAGTGGGGTCTTCCGTCGCTTCAATGATGAGAGAATATTTAAGATCGATCATGTTATCGCTTCCCCTTTTCTTTTAATCCCGCCGCCTTCAAGAATTTTGCATATTATAACCAAACCTATTCAAAAAGGAAATAATAATTAAGGAGGAAAAAAACACTTACCTCAGCGCCGCGGCGAGCTTCTCCCGCGCTTCAAAGATCTTTTCAGGGCGATTCGTCCAACGATAAACACTCAACGGCGTTCGATCGTCCTCCCGGAGGAGCGGCAGGATTTCCGCTTCGATCCAACTTCGTCCTTTCTTCGCTTCGGCCAGCTTGAGGTATTCGTAATCTTCCAGTCCTTCCCGGATCATCTTCAACCGGATCGATTCGATCGGGATATGGTGGGTTCCGCCGACCTGGTCGGGGCGTCCCGGGTAGA
>DATDON010000377.1:0-4737 GCA_035293225.1 Candidatus Manganitrophaceae bacterium | reverse complement strand
AAATCGGCGGTGATCCGGTAGAGCGCCCCATCCTTGGTTTGAAAGATCACCGCCGCTTGAGCCGGTTGGTTTTCCGAGAAAGAGACTCCATCCAGCGGGGTGTTCAAGAGAAGGGAGGAGAGGAGATGAAAAGCGGCGGTTTTTCCCGCTCCGTTGGCCCCGACCACGAGGTTCAGACCCGGTTTCAGGGTAATCCGCGTCGGCTGAGGCCAGGGCCGGATTCCATAGAGATCAATGGCAAGGAGAATCATCGATAATCCCAAACGGCGTTTCTTAAATCGATAAAAGTATACCAAAAAATAAAAAAAGGGGGGGCGAATCCAAAGGGGGAAAGGATCGCGGGAGAAAGGGGTTTCTACGATCGGGTCGAAGCTGTAAGAGAGGTGTTAAATCAAAGAGCTTTCACGGTCGATCATCTGGGCGAGATTGAAGTCTTTATCCGTGATTCCGCCCTGGCTGTGTGTGGTCAATTTTAAGATGACCCGATTGTAATTAATAATGATATCGGGATGATGATCGACCGAATCGGCCAATTCGGCTACTTTATTGACAAAGGCCATCGACCCCTTGAATGATTTGAATGAATATTTTTTTTGAATGACATTATCGGAAAGCTCCCAACCCTTCAGATCGTGAACTTTTCTTTTAACTTCATCCATCGAGAGGAGTCCCATGTCGTTCTCCTTTTCACAGAGCGATTGAGCGCTTCATTCTATTTTATTTACTCATGTTACGCACGGAACAGTGAGTTATGGGCCTTGGATTCACCGGTACCTCATCAAAGCGTGTTTCCCCTCCTTTGTAAGGAGGGGCGAGGGGAGGTAGAGCGCCACGGCGTGTATTCCGATGTCGCCTTCTACCCCACCCCGCCTCCCCTTGCAAAGGGGAGGAGTTCCCTAGAACTTTCGTGCGTAACATGAGTTATTTATTAAAGGGTAGCATGTTCCAGGAAGAAAGGTCAATGTGGTTGCATTCTCCGTGAAAATACATTAAATTGAGGATCAATAGTTAGGAGGGAAACCGATGATATCAAAAGAGGCGGCGCCGGTTGAGATCGCCAAGTTGGGAGAAAAAGGAATTCGGATCAGTTGGAGCGACGGCCATCAGGGGATTTATCAACATTTGTACCTGCGTGAAAATTGTCGTTGCGCCTCCTGTGTTCAAGAGTGGAGCGGGGAGAAATTGATTCGGGCGGAGAATATTCCCCAAGATATCACACCGGCCGCGATTCAAGCGGTCGGAAATTACGCGATCTCGATCCGCTGGAGCGACGGCCATGACACCGGCATATATCCGTTTGATTTCTTGAAGGAGATTTGCCCTTGCGAAGAGTGTCTCAGCCGTCTTAAGGAACCGTAAAAAGCCGCCCTCCGAAAGAATCCCTATCTTTTGGCCTCTTGCATGATCAGCTCCCATCTCCCTTTTTCCATATCGTAACGGAGGACGTATCGGTATCCGTCATCGGCGAGAACCCGGAAAAAGGCGCGTTCTTCGCTATACCAGCGATCGACGATCTCGACGACGGAGAAAGTCCGACCTTTGATGATGAATGACCTCGGTGTTTCTTCTCCTTTATAGCCGGCGTAAGCGTTTACGGTAAACGTGGGATCCGGCGGATCGATCCTCTTCATGCGGAGTCGCCCGGCCTCTCATTATCTATAAACAATCTCATCCGAATGTTTCGCCCCCCTTCCATTTTTATTATTATAAAATCTTTTTCCGAAAAAACCAAATTAGTTTGATTTCATTTTTCCCCATGATATAATCATTCCTTGTTTGGAGTCATCATTCATAAGGAGGTCTAGGCATGGAGGAACTTTTCCCAGGGGTCGAGACATGGTCATGGTATTCTGAAGAAAAGGGAATGAATTTTAACGGATATCTTATCGGGGAGGGGAAAGAGCGGGTCGTCATCGACCCTCCCCTGATGGAGATCGATGATAAACAAGACCTTTCGATTAACGGTGTGAAGGCGGTCATCCTGACGAACCGGGATCATATCCGGGAGGCGATGGAATGCCGCACCCTTTTGAACACCAAAATTTGGGTTCCGGAAGCGGACGCCCCCGAAATGGGTTCGATTACGATCGACCGCGTTTATAAAGATGGGGAGACGTTGCCTGCCGGATTGAAGGTCATCGGCCTCTCCCACGGCAAATCCCCCGGAGAGTCGGCGTTATATCTCGATAAGCTCGGAGGTGTTCTTATTTTGGGAGACGCGCTGATCGGAAAGCCGGACGGGACCCTCGCCATGTTTCCGGCGGATAAATACGCGGACATCAAAAAGGCGAAAGAGGGCCTCCGTCGCCTCCTCGATTTTTCCTTCGAGGTGGCGTTGGTCGGCGATGGGAAGCCGATCTTAAGCGGCGGGAAGAAAGCGGTCGAGGCGTTTCTCAATAAAAATTAGACAAGCGGGGAAAGCGCGTCCAATTGTCCCACGGTTTATCTGACGAGCCGATTGCCGAATGACCGAATCGTCCGGGTTCGCTTGCCGGGGCGGTTCATCGTCCCGCAAAATCGAAAAAGGATCGGCGCTCCGAACTTCGAACCTCGAAAAACCATCCATCGCGGAATCCCCTTAGAAGAAAAAGATAATTCCCGCGGCCGGTTTTCCTCCTCCGGAATCCCCGAGGATATGGTATAAATAGAGAAGCGCGCGGGATCATGCGCCGGCGCGCGCATCGGTTTATCAGATTCGATTTCACCCTCTTTCCGGGAACGCTGCAAAGGTTCATCTTGGAACACTCCGTAGAAAATACCCGGCCCTCGGATCCGCCGGTCCGGCAAAGCCTTCAATACGCCGTCCGCGACGGTATCTTCTTTTCGATCATGACCGGCTTCGGCGAAAGCTATTTCGGGGCGTTCGCGATCTTTCTTAAAGCCTCCAACCCCCAGATCGCGATGATCGCCGCCCTCCCTCAGCTCTTCGGCGCCTGTTTCCAGCTTGTCTCGGTTCGCCTTTTAAACCTCCTGAAAAGCCGAAAAACGATTATCTTGACCGGCGTCGTCGGCCAAGCCCTGACCTGGCTCTCCATCCTCTCCCTCCCGTTCTTCTTCAAACAGAAGGCGATTCCCTGGCTCATCGGGACGATTGTCGCCTATTTTGTTTTGGGGGCCTTCGCGAACCCGGCTTGGAATAGCCTCATGGGAGATCTGGTCGATTCGAACAAGCGGGGAAGATACTTCGGGAGGCGAAACAGATTGATGAGCGTCGCGACGTTCAGCTCTCTTTGCGCCGCGGGGGTGATCCTTCATCAGGCTGAAAAATATGGAAGGGTCGCGTTCGGCTTCGCCCTCCTTTTTTCAATCGCCCTGGTCGCCCGCTTTGTCTCCGCTTTTTATCTCTACCGGATGGCGGAGCCGAAATATACCCACCGGGCGGAGGATCATTTTTCCCTTTGGCAATTTATCCGGGACGGGCGGAAAACCAATTTCGGCCGGTTTGTGGCCTATATCGCCTTCATTCATTTTTCGGTGCAGATTTCAGGGCCTTTTATCGCCCCTTATCTCCTTCGGGACCTCAAATTCTCCTATCTGGAATTTATGTTCGCGTCTGCGGCGACCGTTTTGGCGCAGTTTCTCACCCTTCATTTTTGGGGGCGTTTCGGAGACCAGTTCGGCAACAAGAAGGTACTGACCCTGACCGGCCTTTTGCTCCCGGTCATCCCCGTCTTTTGGTTTTTTACGACGAATTTCTATTGGATCCTGGCGATCCAGATGTTCGGAGGGGTCTGTTGGGCCGGCTTTTCCCTATCGATGGGGAATTTCGTCTTCGACACGGTTTCGCCGCCGAAGCGGGCTCAATGCGTCGCGGTCTATAATCTCTCCAACGCCGTCGGTATTTTTCTCGGCGCTTCCCTCGGCGGTTTTTTAAGCCGGTGGGCGCCGAATGAGATCAACATCGGAGCGATTCATTTTTCCCTTGTTTCCAACCTTCAACTCCTCTTTTTGCTCTCGGCGCTTTTGAGACTCGTCGTCTCCCTCAAATTTCTCCCGACCATCCGCGAAGTCCGCGAGGTTCGTCCTTTTATCGCCAAAGACCTCTTTATCGGCATCGCCCAGATGCGACCGATCTCCGGCTTGAAATTCAATCTCTTTACGTTTGTCCGGGTGAGAAACAAAAGGGGCGCGGAGAATCAACCGGCGGAGCCACCCCTCGAAATTCCGGTGGGGGTCGGCGATCATGAGGAGACGGGGCTCCTTAAGAGAGAGGCCGATCCGATCAGCTTCGGTAAGAGGCGTTGATTTTCACGTAGTCGAGGCTCAGGTCGGCGGTCCAGACCGTCGATTTTCCTCTCCCGGAATGAAGATGAAGACGGAGAACGATCTCCCGCCGCTTCAGGAGGGCGGCGACCTTCGACTCCGCCTCCTTTCCTTGATAAATTCCTCTCTGAACGAGGGTGACCGGTCCGAAGGCGATGTCGATTTTATCCGGATGAACCGGAACGCCGGCGTTTCCCACCGCCGCCACGATCCTCCCCCAGTTTGCGTCCTCCCCGAAGAAGGCGGTCTTCACTAGGCTCGAGCGGGCGACCGAATAGGCGACCCGGCGCGCCGCTTCCTCGCCGGGCGCGCCGGCCACTTCGATTTCAATGAACTTGGTCGCCCCTTCCCCGTCTTTGACGATCATCTTGGCGAGCGACAGGGAGGCCGCCTCCAACAACGCCGCGAACCGGCGGTAAGCGGCCCCCTTCGTGTCGATCCTCTTTCCTTTCGTCCCGCTCGCGAAGAGAAGAA
>DATDON010000376.1:0-2216 GCA_035293225.1 Candidatus Manganitrophaceae bacterium | reverse complement strand
CCCCCCGCCGTGGGGGCGCCTCGCCGCGCCCCCTTCGGCTTCCCCAGGCGCTGGGGTTCCCCCTAGTCCCCACGGTCGCATGATTGCGCGACCGCCTTCGGCGGACTGCGCAACAGGCGACCTGATTCGGTAGGTGGGACGTTTGATCTTAGCTGGCGCGGTAACAGGGAGACTCGTTGGATTCTAGATCAAGCCGGTTAGAGGTTTGGCGCCTTTAAAACAAATTCCCCTCTTTGCGAAGGAGAGGGTTGTGCGCAGGTTGGGGTTGTCCTGTCGGTGATAGGCTTGTCGCGGGCAGACAAAAATCATTCTATTTTGGTATGTCTTATGATCTTTCCTTCCACCAGATAGACGACCATTTCGGCGATGTTGGTGGCGTGGTCGCCGATGCGCTCGATGTATTTGGCGATGAAGCTGATCCGGATTGCTCGGCTGATCGTCGCGGGATCTTCGGCCATATAGGAGAGAAGCTCCCTGAATATCTGCTGGGTGAGGTCGTCGATGAATCGGTCTTCGGCGCAGACCTTGCGGGCGAGAGGGGCGTCTTGGTTGACGAAGGCGTCGAGCGTCTCCCGGACCATTTTCTGGGCCGCTTCCGCCATCCGGGGGATGTCGATATAGGGCTTCAGCAGAGGCTCTTCCGAAAGCTCGATCGCCCGTTCGCAGATATCTTCCGAGAGGTCGCTCATCCGCTCCAAGTCGGTCGTGATCTTCATCGCGGTCGTGATGAAGCGGAGATCGCGCGCGGCCGGTTGATAGAGGGCGAGGAGCCGGATGCACTCTTCGTCGATCTCCACATCCATCGCGTTGACCAGGTGGTCGTTCTGTATCGTTTGGCGGGCCAATGGGACATCCCGCTCCACCAGCGCCTTGATCGAGGCGGCGATCTGGGCCTCGACCAAGGCCCCCATCTTTAAGATTCTCTCTTTGAGACGGGTCAATTCCTCTTCAAAATGGCGATGCATGGTCCTCCTTAAGTTCCGTTAAACGTGATTCGTTGAAGAACGTTCTTCGTTATACGGTCAACGTTAAACGTAAAAACCGAATAACGATTCACGAATAACGTTTAACGATTTCCTACCCGAACCGTCCCGTAATATAATCCTCGGTCCGCCGGTCTTTCGGATTGGTAAAAATCTTGGAGGTCGCGTCGAACTCCACCAGCTCTCCCATTAGGAAAAATCCGGTCTTGTCCGATATCCTCGCCGCTTGTTGCATATTATGGGTGACAATAACGATTGTATAACTCTCTTCAAGTTCCCGCAACAGCTCTTCGATTCGACCCGTCGCGATCGGATCGATCGCCGAGGTCGGCTCGTCGAGGAGGAGGACTTCGGGCTCGACCGACAGGGCTCGGGCGATGCAGAGCCGCTGTTGCTGGCCCCCGGATAAGGAGAGGGCCGAATGGGAAAGGCGGTCCTTGACCTCGTCCCATATCGCGGCCTTTTTGAGGCTCTCTTCCACCATCCCGTCGATCTTTTCCTTGTTTTTGACCCCTTGTATCCTCAGCCCATACGCCACGTTTTCATAAATGCTTTTCGGGAAGGGGTTTGGCTTTTGAAAAACCATCCCGATCTTTCTCCGGACATCGATCACATCGACTCCCCTGGCGTAGATGTCCTTGCCTTGGTAGAGGACCCCGCCCTCGACCCGGAATCCCGGGACCAGATCATTCATCCGATTCAGGCAGCGGATAAAGGTGCTCTTGCCGCAGCCGGAGGGACCGATCAGCGCGGTGACCGCCTTGGTGGGGATTTCCATGTTCATGTCCCGCAGCGCTTGTTTTTTTCCGTAAAAGGCATTCAGTTTTTGAACTTGAAAAGCGGCGCCCATCATTACCACCTGATCTTTTTTTGATAGCGGTGTCTTAAATAAACGGCGATCCCATTCATCACAAAGGTAATGAACAACAATACGATAATCCCCGCCGCCGCATTGATTGAGAAGGCCCTTTGAGGTCGAGAGACCCAATTGAAAACCTGGATCGGTAATGCGGTAAAGGCGTCGAAGAGACCCTGCGTCGTGACAAAAGGAGGCTCCAGGGAAATCGGCGGGGTCGGAGCGAAGGCGACATAGGTCAAAGCCCCCATCGTGATCAGCGGGGCGGTCTCTCCGATCGCCCGCGACATGGCGAGGATGGCCCCCGTTAAAATCCCCGGCATCGCCGCCGGCAGAACCTGATGACGAATGGTCTGCCACTTGCTCGCCCCCAAGGC
>DATDON010000375.1:0-4069 GCA_035293225.1 Candidatus Manganitrophaceae bacterium | reverse complement strand
ATAGGCCAAAACGACCTTTTTGACTTTTTGATCCATCATCGTCCTATCTATTTTTATTTTCCAACCTGATCCCTGCCCCGTTCTTAGCCGATCCATCTTTCCAAAATCGCCTGTTGCATCGGGAGGCGGTTGTCCGCCTGTTCAAAGACGACCGAATGAGGGCCTTCCAATACTTCGGCGGTGATCTCTTCGCCCCGGTGCGCCGGGAGACAATGCATCACCAGGACGTCCGGTTTCGCCCGCTCGACGAGCTGCCGGTTGATCTGGTAAGGCTTAAACCGCCTCGAGCGACTTTGCTTCTCCCCTTCCTGCCCCATCGAAACCCAGACGTCGGTATAGAGGATATCCGCCCCCCGGGCCGCCTCTTTCGGATCGACCAGGATTGAAATCTTCCCGCCGCTCTTTTTCGCGATCTCCTCGGTCCGCCGGACAATCTTCGGATCGGGCGAAAAACCGTTCGGAGAGGCGACAGCCACCTCCATCCCGACCTGGGCGCCTCCTTCCATCAGGGAGTGGGCGATGTTGTTCCCGTCGCCGATATAGGCCAGCTTGAGCCCCTTGAACTTCCCTCTTTTTTCAAAGATCGTGAAAAGATCGGAGAGGATCTGGCAGGGGTGATGCAGGTCGGTCAGGCCGTTGATGACCGGAATCGAGGCCGACCGCCCCCACTCCTCCAACTTTTCCTGCTCGTAGGTCCGGATAATGAGCCCGTTGAGATAACCCGACAAGACCCGCGCCGTGTCGGCGATCGTCTCCCCCCGTTTGATCTGAAGGTCGTCAAACGAGAGGAAGACAGGATGGCCTCCGAGACGGAAGACCGCCACCTCAAACGAGACCCGCGTCCGGGTCGATGATTTCTCAAAGAGAAGGCCGACCGATCTCCCCGCCAACGGGCGGGACGGCGCCCCCTTTTTGTAAACCTGCGCCCGCTTGAGAAGCCGCTCGATCTCCTCGGTGGAGAGGGAGGCGAGGCTGAGGAGATCCCGCTTAGGCATATCCGGCTTCCATCAAGATTTTCGACAAAATAGAGATCATTTGATCGATCTCCGAACGGAGAATGGTGAGCGGCGGGACGAACCGGAGGGTCCGCTCGGAGGTCCGGTTCAAAAGAAGCCCTCCGGCCATCGCCTTCTCCACCACCTCCGGGGCCGGGATGGAAAGATCGGCCGCGACGATCAATCCGAGCCCGCGTATCTCTTTGATGAGCGGCGTCCGCCCCTGAAGCTCCGCAAGCCGCTTCATCAGATAGACCCCCCGCTCCCGGACCCCCTTCAAAAAGGCGGGCCCTTTCGTCATCCGCTCCATCACGACGATCCCGGCGGCGCAGACGAGCGGGTTTCCGCTGAAGGTCGACGCGTGGCTTCCGGGGGTGAACGCCCGCGCCGCCTCCTCCGTCGCCAACATCGCCCCGATCGGAACCCCGCCTCCCAATCCTTTCGCAAGGGCCACGATGTCGGGGGTCATCTCTTCATGCTCATAGGCGAAGAGCCGGCCGGTCCGCCCGATCCCGGTCTGGACTTCATCGAGGATCAGAAGGAGGCCGCGGGCGTCGCAGAGCCGCCGGACCTTCGCCAGATATCCTTTTTGAGGAACACGCACCCCCCCTTCGCCTTGAATCGGCTCAAGCAGAACGGCGGCCGTCTGCGGCGTGACCGCTTTTTCAATCGCCTCCACGTCGTCGAAAGGGACATGCTTGAAGCCGGGAAGGAGCGGCTCGAATCCTTTTTGGTATTTCTCCTGGCCGGTCGCGGCGAGCGCCCCCAACGTTCGCCCATGGAAAGAACCCTGCGCCGCGATGATTTCAAAGCAGCCGGGGCCCCTCTTCTCCTTGGCGTATTTCCGCGCCAGCTTGATCGCCGCCTCAACCGCTTCCGCCCCGCTGTTGCAGAAAAAGACCTTGTCGGCGAACGAATGCGCGGTCAGAAGTTTGGCCAACGCGATTTGGGCGGTGTTGTAATAAAGGTTGGAGACATGTAACAGCCGCCCAGCCTGCCGCTGGACCGCCTTCACCAGGCGAGGGTCGCCGTGGCCGAGGCTGTTGACCGCGACCCCGCTGACGAAATCGAGATACCGCTTTCCCTCCAGATCGACCACCGTCGCGCCGCGTCCCCTTTCCAAGACCAAAGGAAAGCGGGTGTAGGTCGCCATCAGGACGTCTCCGCCCTCTTTGATCCATTCTTGCGACGTTAAACGCTTCTTCATGTTGAGATCCCCATAAACTATTTTATATAACATAGAGTGGCCTTGATAATCAATAAATTTAAGGAGATCGTGAGAACAGGGCGCCGGCGCCAGGCCCCTATTACGGAAGGGAATGTCAAGAAAAGGTATAAAGGCATAGAAATTGCTCTTACCGGAATAGGATCTCCCCGGTCCGGTCGCTTCTAAAACGGTTGGATCGGAAAAACGGAACGGTCTATGACCTCCGGGGAATGGTAGAAGGAGGAACGAAAACCATCTCCCTTTTGGAAAAACCGGCGATAAGAATTTGCAACTTTTTAACAAGATTTTGCGGGAGGAGCGAAGCGGCTTGATCTGCCTGCCAACTTGCGCCGACTTGCGCCGACTTGATTGATATCGGAGGTTCTCATGAAACGGCTTTTGGGAGGGTGGCTCGGATTTTATTGGATTCTTGGCTGGGCTGTTTTGGCCGGGGCGGCGCCGATTTTCTCCGATAATTTCAACCGGGTGGGGAACAATCTCGGACCGAACTGGTCGGTCCTCGTCGGGAGCTTCTCCACCGACGGGGCGCAGGCCCTCTCCGTCTCGTCCCAAAACTGGGCAAAGGTCAATATCCCTATCGGGACGGACGACTACCAGGTTGAAGCGATCATCATCCCTCCCGCCAACAGCCGCTATTCCGGATTGGTCGCTCGCGGCGACGCCGCCGCTTTTTATAGAGACCTCTACGCCGCCCAGATCGACGCCGTCGGCCAGAAGATCAATCTCTACCGGCGAAACGGCGGAACCTGGACCCTTTTGATGGGGACGCCGGCCCCCGGCGGCATTGCGGCGGGAAATCCATACAAATTGGCGTTGAAGGTTGCCGGGACGAACCCGGTCAACCTGGAGATCTCTTTTCAGGGGTTTTCTCTCTTTACGTACAGCGACAGCGCCGCGGGGCGGATATTAACGGGCGCCCCCGGGATTGAAAATTACAACAGCGCCGTTCGATACGATGATCTCTCGGTCTCCAGCCTGGGAACCGCCGGCAATCTGAGTCCCGTCGCCAAATTCACCTGTACGCCGAACTCCGGCCTCGTCCCCTTGACCACCACCTGCGACGCCTCCGCCTCCACCGATCCGGACGGCTCGATCGCGTCGTACGCCTGGAATTTCGGAGACGGGGCGACCGGAACGGGGGTCATGACCGGCCACCTCTATCAAAACGCCGGGAGTTATCGGGTCATCCTGACCGTCACCGACATCCTGGGAGGGCAGGGGAGCGCGAGCGGAACGATCACCGTCAACCCTGCGAGCGGCGGATGGACCGCCTCCAAGGTCCCGGCCGATTTAAAAGGGGTCTATTTCGTCGACCGGAGCAACGGTTGGGTCAGCGGAATGGACATGGCGATCTTTCGGACCACCAACGGCGGAGCGAGTTGGACGAAGCAGACCCACGTCGTCTGGAACGGGCCCGCCCCGGCGATCCTTCCGGATGTTTATGATCTCTTCTTTCTCAACGCGCAGGTCGGCTGGGCAGCCGGTTGGCCCGAACTGATCTTATCGACCACCGACGGCGGCGCGACCTGGAAGGAGCAACGTCTCAACCGCTACTATACGCAGACAACGACCTTTTGCGGCGTCTGGGACGCGATCCATACCACCTGCCTGAAGAAGAACGGCTCTTATTTGCGCCGGGTCCGGTTCGCAGACGCGTCAAACGGCTGGTCGGTCGGCCGGTACGGCTTCATCTACCGGACCTCCAACGGAGGGGCGACCTGGACGATGCTCAAACAGAACTGGCCCCTCCCCGTCCCCTGCGCCGGCCGGACCGCGTACACCCCCCACTGGTTCGGTCTCGACGTCCAAAGCGTCAATGAGATCTGGATCTCAGGGGGCTGGGACG
>DATDON010000374.1:0-6996 GCA_035293225.1 Candidatus Manganitrophaceae bacterium | reverse complement strand
CACGCCGACGACGGAGATTCCTTTGCTTTTTAGAAAGACCGCGTTGGTTCCATCGCCGCAGCCGATGTCGATCACGCGAGGGCGCCCGGAAAAATAGGAAGAGACCCTTCCCCACCATTTTTTGTTCAGATGGTCCCGGATAGGGCCGGGGATCTCCTCCTTATAATGCGCCGCGATCGCGTCAAAATGGCCTTTCGTTTTTTCTTCCGCTGGATTCATATTATTTGAAAAGCGAGTGGGCTTCAACAGGATATATTGAAAAACTCTTCCAGGCTGCTCAAAAAGCTCCAGATGCCCCCTTCGGGGACTTCCAGCATTCTATTTACTGGAAGTGGGTCGCAATGCCGAAGGAGCGAGGAACCCGCAGCGTACTTTACGTACGTGAGGATTTCCGAGCGACTGAGAACGAAGCAGATGGACTTTTTCAGCAGCCTGTTAATGCATCAGATAGAGGATGGATACCAGCCAGAGGAGCCCCGCGAAGACGAATCCTCTGTCATTTAAGATCAATTCGACCGGTTCCCCTCTTCTCTCTTCTTGAACCTTCAACAAAAAGCGATAAATACAATAAACGACAAAAGGAGTCGTAAAAATAATATTGTCGGCGCCGCGCGCCTTTGTCTCCGGAGACAGGGCGTAAAGCATGTAGGTGACGATGGTGATGCTGGCCGATATTCCGAGGAGGAGATTCAGTTTGGGGATCGAATAAGACTCGTGGACTTTCCGCGTTTTCCTCGCCCCCTCCTGCAGATCCTCGTATTCGGACCGCCGCTTGCCGAAGCCCAATAAGAGGGAGAGCGAAAACACGGAGACGATCAACCAGTGGGTGATTTCAATCCCGACGAGGAATCCCCCCGCGTAGACCCGCATCACGAAACCCGAAGCGATCGACATCACGTCCAGCACGGTCTTTTTCTTCAGGTAAAAGGTATACATCATATTATTGATCGCGTAGGCCGCCAGAATCAACAAAAATGGAGCCCCCAAAAAGACCGCGAGAAACAATGAGATCGAAAATAAGAGGAGGGAGACCGATCCCGCGGCCGCAGGGGAAATCCTGCCGGAGGCGATGGGACGGAGCCGCTTTTCGGGATGGGCCCGGTCCGAAGAAAGATCGACGATGTCGTTGAAGAGATAGACCGCGCTCGACATCAGGCAGAAAAGGATCGTCCCCTCAATCGCTCTGAATAAAAATTCATTGATCCCGAAGGGAGGGCCGACCAAAAAAGGGGCCAAGACGAAGAAATTTTTGATCCAATGTTTGACGCGAAGCGCCTGAACCCATGATTTCAGCGTGAAGGCCGGCGCGGAAAACGCCGCAATCCGTTCGGGGGAAAATCTATTCATATTCTTTTCTCCGCCACGATCAGGTAGTGGCTATACCAGAGGGTGTCATGCCGCGTCGGCCCGGTCACGGAAAACCCCTCTTCCTCGAACCATCTCCGGACCTCCTCTTCGCTCCGGATATGGATCCATTGCCGGCTGATGAAAAGGTCATGGAGCCGGCTCGCCCACGCCATCCAAAACGGTTTCGGCGATACGTCCTTAAAGACGATCCTTCCCGTGAAATCGACCTGCGCCAGTTTTTTAATGAAAGCCCGCTGCTCCGAAGGGGGGACATGGTGAAGCACGTCGATGCAGACGATCGAATCGAACCGTTCATCGGGCCACTGATCCGGCCCCGGCGCCCGTCGAAAAACGATGTCGCGCCCTTCGGGCAATACCGCCGCGCGGGCCGTTTCGATAGCGCCGGGAGAGGGATCGACCCCGACCCCCCGGGCGACCTTTCCGGTATACGCCAACAGCACGCTCATCAGGCCGACGCCGCACCCGACGTCCAAAACCGAGTCGCATACCGGAACGGATTGAATCAGTTCATGAAAGGGACAGATATAAGGTCTCCATCGGATTAAAAAACGGGAGAGCGGCCCGGCGGAAGGGTAGGCGCCGACGAGAATCCTGGAAACATCTCTTGGTGTTCCCGCCTTTATGGGGAAATCCATTATCTTCATGCGGCGCCTCTCCTCTACGGCGTTTGGGCCGTTAGGCGAATAAAAGGAGGCGATTCAAACGATTGCGACCGTAGATCGGCCCTGAACCCTGTCTCGCTTATCTTTTCAAACCGGAGCCTTTCGTACAGATCGGCGGCCGGTCGGTTCTTGGAGGTCGGAATAAATTCACCCGACAATCTTTTAGCGCCTCTTTTTCCCGAGAAATCGGCGATAAAAGCGATCATCGACCGCTCGATCCCGCGTCCGATGACCCGGCAACTGAGGAGAAACGTGTCGATGACGCACTCCTCTCCTGATACCTTGATGATGAAGACGCCGATGATCCCGTTGTCCCCGAAGCGGTCTTTTGAAGAGACGGAGAAGACAAAAGTATTCGGATCATCGACGAAGGCCTGAATGTTCGCCTCCGTGTAGCGCCGGGTGGTGAGGTTCATCTGGTTGGTCTTCTGGGTGAGCTGGGCGATTCTCGGAATGGAAAAATGGGTCGCGGCCTCGATCTGAACCTCGATCTCAAGGCTCTTCAAGAAGTCGTCGAGATTGTCGAATCCTTTTTGAAATTGTTCCCGAACGGCCTGCGCCCGATACATCTCCCCTTTCTTTTGATCCTCTTCGGTCAGCCGGATGTTTTCGATTCCAAGCGACGCGTTCAATACACGCGGGATCAGATACGGTTTTTCGGGCAGACAGATGACTTCGCATTCAGGGCACTCCCGGCGAATCCGTTCGCACTCCGCCGGGCTGTCGTCGATGAAAATCATGCTGTCGAGGCCGATATTCAGGCTTCGCGCCAGGGCCTTGAGGTTGTCGGCCTTGTCGTTCCAGTTGATTTGGACGGCGGCGAAATGCTTTCTTCTTAATACCATGTCAGGATGGTTGTCGATGATGTGGAGCGCGTCTTCCTCATTGTTTTTGCTGTTAACGGCTAAAATGACGCCGCGATGATAAAGCTTCAGCAGCTCCTTTTGAAAATCGCGGTAACAATTTCCCGGGTAGTCGCCTCCCAGACGAATTCCCTCCAATCCATCCTCCCCGGCCACACCCCCCCAGAGGGTATTGTCCAGATCGAGGACGACGCATTTCTTCCCCTTTCCCAGGGCGCTGAAAAGGGTTCGGAGCAGGTCATCGGCAAGTTGGGGATAAATGGATTGCTTGAACGGATTTTTCGAGAGATACCACATCTTCGGATCATAGACGTTTTCATATCCTTTGCTCTGGAGAAAGCGATTAAAATCCCAGATAAACGCGCTCTTTCTGCTCTTGAGCGTTTCGGTGAGGGCGCGGTTGAAATGATGGACCAGGAGAGATTGACCTTCGGGGTTCTGTGCGTCATAAATGCCCCAATAAAGATCCCTCGGCGGGGTCATATTCTGGATGATCAAGGGCGCCGGAAGACGTCTTTCAATCGTCTCGGCAAGGACGCTCAATTGGTCGACCCCGCGTCGTACGGCGCTCTCCCATTCGGTATAAGGCTTATTTCCGAAATCGTCGACAAAATCGGGGAGCAGCTCCTCGATCCGCGCGAGGATCAAGACCACGTCGGGACGAAACGGGTAAAGGCCGCTGGAGGGGTTCAAGACCTCTTGGACGAATTGATTGTAATCGCCGAAAAAGAATTCGGGGCGATATCCCTCCAAAAGAAGCCTCAGTTTCAAGACCGGCTCGATCGTCTCCACCGTGTAACTCCGGAGAACGGCGATCCGAAGCGGCTTTTGGCCCGGCGCGGCGCCATTCCCCTCCACGATTTGAAGATGCCGAAGATAGTCGTTAAACGTGAAATTCGACAGCTCCGTTTTGATCTGCTGCAACGTCTTCATCGATCCGTCCATTTGAAAAGCCTTGAAATCAACACTCGATCACGGGAGGACAATAAATGCGGTTCAATTCGGCAAAAGCGACCCCCCACGAAAGCCCGACCCCGAACCCCGACAAAAGGACTTTATTTTTTTCAACCGGGGGAATCTTCGAATAGTGATGCGCCAGGGTCAGGGGGATCGAGGCGGAGCCGGTGTTTCCATAAATCCCGATGCTGTAGGGAACCTTCTCGGGAGGAAATTGGAGTTTTTTGGCGATCTTATCGTTCATAAATTTGTTCGCCTGGTGCAAAAAGAGCGCGTCAATCCGGTCTACGCTCAAATGCTCTTTCTCGATGAACGCCGCGATGCTCTTGACCACGTCGGTCGACGAGAATTTAAAGATCTCCATCCCGTTCATGTAAAGGTGCTCTTCGGACCGAAGGCCTCCGTCCGGCTGCTCTTTGACCTCCCGCGTTTGCTCCGTGGAGGGTCTCCGGAAACCGCCGGCGGGGACGAAGAGATTATTGAACCGTCCGCCGTCGGTCATGAGCTCGATGACGATATCCTCCGCCCCCTCGGACGCCTCCAGGAGCGTCGCCGTTCCGGCGTCCCCCAACAGGAAGACGACGTTCTTATCCCGCTCGTAACAGAGCTTGGTTTGGGTGTCTCCCGCCAGCAAGAGCACCCTTTTCAGTCCGGCCCCTTGGATCAACGCGGCGGCGTTATAGAGCCCGACCACAAATCCTGAGCAGCCCATATTGATGTCAAACGCGACGGTGGTGTTGGGAAGTTTCAATCTCTCCTGCAACAGGCAGGCGGTGGAGGGGACGCGGTAGTCGGGGGTCATCGTGGAAAGAATGAGAGCGTCAATCGTCCGGGGATCGACCTGCAGTCCCTGCAGGAGACTTTCGGCGGCGGCGCGGCAAAGGTCCGACGCGCAAAGTTCCGGCCCCGCTTTTCTGTACTCCAAAACACCGGTCAGCGCGACGATCTTTTTCCGATCTTCCGGCGGGATGAATTGATGATCGGTCAAATGATCGACCTTCTCTTTCGGAACCGCCCCGGCGACCCCTTTGATCTCGATTCCTTTAAAGACCGATTTCGCCATGTCAAACCTCTCTTTAATGGATCACTGCGGCGTCAACCCAACTTCCGCATGACGACGCTTTTAAATGTCCTGAAATCTTTGTACATCTCGGCGATCTCTTCCGGCTCGATTTCGATCCCGAACTCCTCCTCAAATCCGGAGACCAGAACGAGATGTTGAAACGAATCCCAGTTTTCAAGGTCGGCCGGAGCGCTGGCGTCCTGAATCTCTTCCGCCGGCCGCTGAAGAATCACCGCAAACAACTCTTTAACCTTGTTTTCCATCTGTCCCAGCGTCATTTCCCTTTTGATTCTCCGATCAACCTGAGGATCGATTCGAGTGTTTTAAAGGCGTCCAGATTGATCGCGTCCGCCGAAATGTCTATTTGGTATTCCTCATCCAGAAAGGAGAGCAGCTTTAAGATCGACAAAGAATCGAGGACGCCGGAGTCGACAAGGTCGTCTTCCTCGGCGATCTCCCGAATATCGAGCCCTTGATCCGCGCAAATTTCGTCGATAAGAAATTGTTTAATCTTTTCCTGATCACTCATGACGTCGTCTTTCGCCTATTTTAATGATTCCGCCGGAGTAGGGATCGGATTTTTCGGGAGGTCGTACGGAAGGTTCCCCGCCTCCACCATGGACGTTTGGCGCCCGACCACATCTTCCGCCTCGACCAAAATGAGGTTGGAGCGGCCGATTTTGCCTTTTTTGATTAAATTCCCCATCGACATCTCTTCCTCCAGTTTATCGGCCCTTCTGACAACATTTTTATTAAACGCGTACGTCTTGATCTGATGAAGCTGGTTCTTTTCATCATAGGCCGGCGCCGAAAACGGCTCCGGATGATAGACCTCGAACGGAAGTTTATCTTTAATGAGGTCCTCGACATAATGGAAGAAGGTAATCGCCCCGAAACCGACATCGAAGAAAAGAATCTTCCCCTTGAGGCGGCGGAATTTGTCGAATGGGGAGTCCGGTCCGCACGGGTAGAGACATCGATCATGTCCATCGGCCAGCCACGCGGCATCTTTCCCATAGACCAAAACGGGATGGGTCGGGTGGAAGCTCCTCAACACCCCCTCTTTCCTCCGGAAGGTCTCGGTGACGAGCCCCATCATCGAGACGGTCTTTTGGATGTAAAAAGTCTTGTTTTTCATCAGATGGTCGAAGGCCGATCCTCGAAAGGGGATCGACACCATCATGAGATTCCCTTCGCGCCCGACGTATTCCATCAGCGCGTTAACGATATCGCCCGGAGATCCTTTAAATCCGCTGTCGGGCTCGAAATTCGCGTGAACCAAGAGCGTGTCGGTTTTGGCGATCCCCATCTGTCTTAATTTCGCCTGGAGCGCCGCTCCATCGTAACTGAAAAGGGCGTTCACGACGATTTTTTTGAATTGATTGTATTTCGATTTGACCACCTGTTTCTGTTTGCCGGTCAAATATTTTAAATAAAATGCTCGGAGCATGCTCCATCCTTTACGGCGTTTAAAGATAGGGCGCGCCGCCGCCCGTCACCAGAATCTGTTGTCCGGTCGTAAAAGAGGCGTAGGAAGAGGCGAGGAAGACGATCGCCTTTGCGACATCGGATGGGGACGCGTTTCGCCCCATGGGGGTTTCCTGCGCTATTTTCTTCCGATACGCTTCCGGGATATGCGCCACCAGATCGGTCTCGACAAAACCGGGCGTCACCAGGTTGACCTGAATGTTTTTGGAGGCGAATTCGACGGCGAGGCTCCGGCTTAAACCGACCAGCGCCGATTTTGCGACCACATATTTGGTTTGAGAAGGGGGAGGATTCTCCACGGCGACCGTCGATATGTTGATAATTTTCCCTCCCCCCTGCTCCAGCATCAGCGGAATCACCGCCTGGCAGCAATGAAAAGCCCCCTTCACGATCACATCCAAATCGGCCTGCGCCTCTTCCCATGTGAGGCTCAAAAAATCGGCCGGCCTGAAATCTTTCACCGCGTTATTGACCAAAATATGAATCGTCCCATACCGTTGGACCGCCGCCTCCGTCATCCTCCGCGTTTGGAGCGGGTCCGAAACGTCCGCTTGCGCCGCAAACGCCTCCCCCCCCTCTCCTTTAATCTCCGCCA
>DATDON010000373.1:0-4098 GCA_035293225.1 Candidatus Manganitrophaceae bacterium | reverse complement strand
CCCGAATCGGAAAGACCGCCGAGGCGAAGAAGGAGATGGAGGAGCTCGGTCAGATTCGGGGATCCCTGGTCGAGGCGAAGGAGGGCTATTGGGCCGACCAGGTGGAGATCCAACGCCGGGCCGCCGAGGCTTGGGTCCTTCGGGCCGAAGGGAAGGATGAAGAGGCGCTCGAACGGATGCGCGCCGCCGCGGAGATGGAGGCCTCGACCGAGAAACACCCGGTGACCCCCGGAGCGGTCCTCCCCGCCCGGGAGCTTCTGGGGGATCTTCTTCTGGAGATCAATCGACCTGCCGAGGCCTTGAAAGAGTATGAGGCCGCTCTTGCCGTCTCCCCGAACCGGTTCAATGCGATCTACGGCGCGGCCAAGGGGGCGCGGCTTTCGGGAAATTCCAACAAGGCGCGCGATTATTACTCCCAGCTGGTCTCCCTGGCCGATTCAATCGAGGGGAAACGCCCCGAGCTTCAGGAAGCAAAGACATTCCTGAAAAAACCGGCCCCGGCCGGATTCTGAACCCGCGCCGTAGAACGCCCCCGTTCGTTGGGTCATTCGAAGCAATGCAACAGCGGTTGATCCTACGATGTCCAACGATCCTGGCGTCATGATTCCACCCTCGGCTTCACCGGCTCCTCGGCTCTGAAGGCGGCCTACAGGAAATGCGTTCAAAGCCGGCCCTCGGTTCCCATTGACAACCCCCTCCGGCCGCGGTAATTTAAAACCGATGACGCGACGGCAGAAAGAACGGCTGGGCCCGGCGCTGGAAGCCTTCTACCGCCGGGCTCCTCGGTTCGACCGGATCCAAGAGGACCCCGTTGAATTCCCGCGCCGGTATACAGACCCGAAGGAGATCGAGGCGGTCGGATGGCTGGCGACCGCCTTCGCCTACGGGCGGGTCGCGCTTTTCAAGAGGGGAACGGGGTTAAGTCTGCTCTTGGCTCAACTATTGGTGATCATGAAATCGGAGGGAGGATAAAGCAAACCGTATGTCTCGTCCATTGCGCATAGAATTTCCAGGAGCCTATTACCACCTGATGAATCGGGGGCTGGCCCGGCAAGACTTAATGAGGGACACATCCTCATTTCATGAGACATTTGTAAGGAGTGTGGAGAGAGAGCTGACCTGAACATCCCCCTATTTGCTATTTATCCCCTTTTATTTGGCCCCCTTTATTTAGCCGTCGGGAGACGATGTCATTGTCAATTGCCATTCGGGAGGCGGGAGTTTCCGACGCGGGCCGCATCTCGGCCCTGGTCTCGGGTCTCGCGCGTGAATTCATCCTGCCCGATGTCGCCCCGGACGCTCGGTCTCGGTTTCTGAGCGCCCTGGATTCCGTGGCGATTGCCGAATTCATGCGCGGCCCATTCCGCTACCACCTTTTGGAGATCGGCGGCGAGCTTGTCGGTGTTGTCGGAGTTCGCGACAACGGACATCTTTACCACCTGTTTGTCGCGAAAAACTTTCAAGGCCGGGGGTTGGGTCGCCGACTCTGGGAGCATGCGGCGGCGGCCTGCCTGGCTCATGGCAATCCGGGAGAGTTCACCGTGAACTCGTCGACGAACGCGGTCCGCGTGTATGAGAAGCTGGGCTTCGTCGCCATGGCGCCTGTACAGCAGCGAGACGGAATCTCGTACGCGCCGATGAAGCTGACACGGACGGCCGACCGCTGACCGATCGGTCGAAGGGACGCGCGATAAAGCCGCGCGCTCTTCGCCTCTTAAAACCCCCTTTTCTCCTCAAAAAACAAGGGGAAACAACCTTGACAATCCCTTGGAAAAGTTTTAGTCTGGTATGCTTAAATCCTGATCCCAAAGATACGGGAATGTTCGCCGGAAAGGGGCGTAGACTCCGCTCGTGACAGAAATCCAACTACTAAAATACGAATCGCCCCGCCGCTTTCGGGGCCTCAAAATATTATTTTTTGTCCTGGCCTTTTTGCTCCTGATCGGCGCCCTCGGCGCGGGCGGGGTGATCTATTATTTTTCCCGGGACCTCCCCCCCCTCGAATCGCTGAGAAGTTACGAGCCCTCCCAGGCGACCCGAATCTACTCGGACGACAACCGGGTCATCGGCCAATTTTTCATCGAAAAACGGGTTTTTGTCCCGTTGTCCAAGATGCCGAAAGAGCTTTTTCAGGCGATCTTGGCGGTCGAAGATTCCCGATTTTACGAGCATGGGGGATTCGACTTTCTCCGGATCATTAAAGCCTTTCTCACGAATTTGGAAAGCCTCAAGATCCGCCAAGGGGCGAGCACGATCACCCAGCAGTTGGCCCGCTCCCTCTTTTTGACCCCCGAGCGGACGATCAAGCGGAAGTTCAAAGAAATCTTGCTGGCGCGGAAGATGGAAAAGATCTTGGGAAAGGATGAGATTTTGGAGATCTACCTCAACCAGATCTATTTCGGCCACGGGGCGTATGGGGTGCAAGTCGCCTCCCGGACCTATTTCGGAAAAGACGTGAGCGACCTCACCCTCGCCGAGGCGGCCTTCCTGGCAGGACTTCCGAAAGCGCCCAACGATTACTCCCCTTATCGTTATCCCCAGAAGGCGAAGTTGCGCCAGGGGGTTGTATTGAGGAGGATGGTCGACGAACAGTTTATTACGGAGGAGCGGTACCGCCAGGCGTATGAGCAGGACCTCCTCTTTCAAAAACTCCTTCCCGAGGAAGATCTGGCGCTTCACTTTCAAGAGTATATTCGCCAGTATCTGATCGGCCGCTACGGAGACGACGCCGTTTACAAGGGGGGATTGAATGTCTACACCACCTTGAATATCGACATGCAGCGCAGCGCCAATCGCGCCCTGAAGGAGGGGCTTCGAAACCTCGATAAGCGGCAGGGATACCGGGGGGCTTTGGGAAAATATCAAGAGGACGAAATCGCCGGAGGGGAGACCGCCGTCAGCGATCTGCAGGTCGGCGATTGGCTCGACGGCCGTGTCGTTCAAGCGGCGGATGGATTCGTCGTGGTTCAGACCCCCGGAGGGGATGGGAAGATACTGCTGGAGGATATGCGGTGGGCGGCGCGGAGATTGAAAGGGCTGCGCCTCCGGGAGGATATGGAGGTGGTCGAAAACCCCAAGGCCTATCATATCCTGAGAGTCAACGATCTGGTCAAGGTCAGCGTCAAGAAAGTGAGTCCGGATGGGAAGGGGATATTCTTCAGCCTGGAGCAGGAGCCTTCGGTCGAGGGGGCGTTGGTCGCCGTCGATCCCGCGACCGGTTCGGTCAAGGCGTTGGTGGGGGGATACGATTTCAAGCGGAGCGAGTTCAACCGCGCCCTCTCCGCCCGCCGCCAGCCCGGCTCCACCTTCAAGCCGATCATTTACGCGACGGCGATCGAGCGCGGATTGACCCCGGCGACCGTGGTGGTGGACAACCCGGTCATCTATACCGATACGGAGTTGGAGAAGGTTTGGAAGCCTGAGAACTACGAGGAGAAATTTTACGGGCCGATCACCCTGCGGGAGGCGCTGACCTATTCCCGCAATCTCGCCACCGTCAAGCTCTTGGAGCAGGTCGGGGTCGGGAACGTCATTGAGTTCGCGCGGCGGGTCGGCCTCCAGGGCCCTCTCACCCGCGATCTTTCGCTGGCGCTCGGCTCGTCGGAGGTCAGTCTGTTGGAACTGACCTCGGCCTACGGCGTGTTCGCCAACCGGGGGGTCCGGGCCGATCCGATTCTCATCACGATGGTCACGGATCATACGGGACAGATCCTGGAGCGGCACGAAAGCGCTCCCCGGCAGGTGGTCGCGAAGGAGACCGCCTATATCATCACCAATATGCTCGAAGATGTGATTCAACGGGGGACCGGCAGAAAGGCGAAGTCGCTCGGCCGCCCGATCGCCGGCAAGACGGGAACGACGAATGAATTCACCGACGCCTGGTTCGTCGGCTTCGCTCCGAACCTGGTCGCCGGGGTATGGGTCGGGTTCGACGACAATCGCTCGCTCGGAGACCGGGAGGCCGGCTCCACGACCGCGCTGCCGATCTGGGTCTCTTTTATGGAAGCGGCCCTCTCGCGCTTTCCGGTCGCCCCGTTCGCTATTCCCGAGAATATCGTTTATGCTAAGATAGATCCGGAGACGGGGCTGCTGGCGCTT
>DATDON010000372.1:0-3269 GCA_035293225.1 Candidatus Manganitrophaceae bacterium | reverse complement strand
TCGGATGTATTCGTTCAAAACGGGAACGACTTTGTCGCCGTCCGGGACCGGCAGCGCCCCGCCGGGACAGAAATCGATTTGAACATCGACCACGATCAGCGCCGTTTCTTTTCCCGGTGTCATCGCCTCTTTCCTACTTCTCATATTTTGATTATACTAATTTTAAAAATGAGAAACAACCTTGGGAGGCCTTTCATCCGTGTCGCTTTGTCTCTAAGATTTCCCAGCGGAAAAGTTTTTCATGAGCCTCTTTTTCAACCGCGATCAGCTCGTTGGCCCAGGCCTCGATCTCCCCCCGCGCCTGACCGTATGAGACCGGATCGGCCAAAAACTTTTCCAGCTCTTTTTTCCGGACTTCGAGTTTTTCGATGGCCCGCTCAATCTCCTCCAACTCCCGTTTTTCTTTGAAGCTCAACCCCTTCCGCTCTTTCGTCGGATGAACGGGGGGAGCGGGCGGAGGAGGGACGGCCTCCTGGAGAAGGGCCCTCTTCCCTTCCAGTTCATTTTGAAGCCGTTCTTGGTATGACGCGAAATTTCCAAGGGTGTAACGGACGATTCCGTTCCCCTCAAAGCTGAGAATCCCGGTGGCGACCTTATCGAGAAAAAAGCGGTCGTGCGTCACCATGATGACGCAGCCGTTGAACCGGATCAGGGCGTCGTCCAAAAGCTGGAGGGTCGGAATATCGAGGTCGTTCGTCGGCTCATCGAGAATCAGCATGTTCGCGTTTTCGAGCATCATCTTCGCCAGGATCAACCGGGCCTTCTCTCCGCCCGATAAGGTCCGGATCAGCCGTTTTTGATCGGAATGCTCAAAGAGAAATTCGCCGAGATAGCTCGTCTTATGTTTTCGCTCTCCGCCGACGGTCACCCAGTAACCTTCCCCCAATGCCTCCTCGACCCGGAGATTCGGGTCGAGACATTCCCGCTTCTGATCGAAATAAGCGATCTTCGTGTTCTTGCCCCGAACGATTTGGCCGGTCGTCGGATGCTCCTCTCCGAGGATCATCCGGAGGAGGGTGGTCTTGCCGGAGCCGTTCGGCCCGATCACGCCGATGCGGTCTCCCGCCTTGAGACTCAAGCTCACGTCCCGGATCAGGGGGGCCGCCCCGAACGATTTACAGAGATAGATCAACTCTAAAATGGTATGCCCGAGCCGATAGTCGGTCTGGAGATGGAGGCCGATTCCGCGATCGACGTGATCTTTTCGCTGGTCCTGCATGTCATAAAACCGTTCGATCCTGGCCTTTTGTTTGGTCTGGCGGGCCTTCGGCCCCCGTTTCATCCATTCCGACTCCCGCCGCAAAAGGGTGATGAGCCTTCCCTGGAGCCGCTCTTCATGGGAGAGCCGGGCCGCCCGCCCCTCCAGATAATCGGAGTAGCCGCCGGTGTAGCTGTAAATTTTCCCTGCCTCCAGCTCGAAAATCCTCTGCGCCACCCGGTCGAGAAAATAGCGGTCGTGCGTGATCAGCATCACCGCTCCCGGATAGGAGATCAAGAACTCTTCCAGCCATTGGATGGTCGCCGTGTCGAGGTGGTTGGTCGGCTCGTCCAAGAGAAGGAGGTCGGGCGACTGCAAGACGAGTTTGGCGAGCGCCACCCGTTTCTTCATCCCGCCGCTCAACAGGGAGACCGCCTCGCTTCGATCCGGGATGTTCAGCTTCGATAACACTTCGCCGATCCGATGGTCGGTCCGCCAAGCTTGATGATGATCGATCCAATGCCCCAGCGCCTCTTGCTCCGAGAGGAGCTTCTCCATGACATCCCGCGTCCCATCCCGCTCGTCCGGCGCCGCCGATCCGAGCGCCTCGCCGATCGCATGATACCGTTCCAGCATTCGCCGGGTTTCTCCGAGCGCCGATTCGATCTCTTGCGCGACGGTCCACGCTTCATTCAAAACGGGATCTTGAGGAAGATACCCGATCGAAATCCCCCGTTTGAAGGCAATCTCCCCTCCGTCGGGAGGCTCCATCCCCGCCACCAATCGGAGGAGGGTCGTCTTTCCGCAGCCGTTTTGCCCGATCAGGCCGACCTTTTCCGTCTCTCCGACGGTCAAGGTAACCCCGTCGAGGACCTTCTTCATCCCGTACGACTTGAAAAAATTTGAAATATCCAAAATGTTCATGGAAGCGCCCCAATGGGTGGATAGAAGAAGGGATTATAACATATCCGATTGATTGACACCGGGCGCTTCTATCTGATAGCCTTCCTCCAAGATTTATGTCTCGTTAGAAAGGAGCCGACGTATGATCTACGCCAAGCTTGGACGGACCGGTTTGAAGGTCAGCCGATTCTGCCTCGGGACGATGAATTTCGGCCCGGAGACCTCTGAAAAAGAGAGCCACGCGATCATGGATAAGGCGCTGGAACTCGGAATCAACTTCTTCGACACCGCCGACGTCTACGGCTGGAAGCGAGGAGAAGGATGGACGGAGCAGATTATCGGCCGGTGGCTGGCCGATGGGGAAGGCCGGCGGGAGCGGATCGTCTTGGCGACCAAAGTCTACGGCCGGATGGGGGAGATGGAAAATGAACGGGGTCTTTCCGCTTATCACGTCAAACGGGCCTGCGAAGAGAGCTTAAGACGGATGAAGACCGATCATATCGATCTCTACCAGATGCACCACATCGACCGAGAGACCCCCTGGGAGGAGACCTGGCAGGCGATGGAGCAACTGGTCCGTGAAGGGAAGGTCATTTATATCGGAAGCAGCAACTTCTCCGGCTGGCAGATCGCCACCGCGAACCAGACCGCCGGGCGGCGGAATTTTCTGGGGCTCGTCAGCGAGCAGAGCATCTATTCTCTTCAAAACCGCGCCATCGAGCTTGAAGTGATCCCCGCCTGCCGCGAATACGGGATGGGGTTGATTCCCTACAGCCCGCTGGCGGGGGGATTGCTCGCCGGCGGGCTGGAAGATGCGAAGCTCGGCCGCCGCGCCGACGAGGATGTCCGGCAGATGATGAGACGGCATCGCCCTCAGATCGATCGGTACGAAGGCCTCTGCAAGCAACTGGGGGAGAGGCCGGCCGACGTCGCCATGGCCTGGATCTTGACCAACCCGTCCGTGACCGCCCCGATCATCGGTCCTCGGACGATGGAACAGCTGACCGGCGCTCTACGCGCCCTGGAAATGGGATTGAGCGAGGAGACCCTTAAAGCGCTCGATGACATCTGGCCCGGCCCCGGCGGCGAAGCCCCCGAGGCGTACGCCTGGTGAGGAAGACCTTAAAGGAGCGGCCGTGAAGCGGGTCGCGTCCAGTTTTTAAACGCT
>DATDON010000371.1:0-2185 GCA_035293225.1 Candidatus Manganitrophaceae bacterium | reverse complement strand
TGAAGTTGGGGTGCGAGGCGCCGACCGAATTCCAGGGGGGGGTGATGGGATTGATCAACCAGCGAAGGGGGATCATCACCGGAACGCAGAGCAACGAAAGCTTCGTCCAGATCGAAGCCGAAGTCCCCCTCTCGGCGATGTTCGGTTTCTCGACCGACCTAAGAAGCGGCACCCAGGGAAAAGGGGAATTCACGATGGAGTTTTTAAAATACGCCCCGGTCCCCAAGCTGATCTCCGAAGAGCTGGTCAAAGCCTATCAAGCGAAGCGGGCGGCGGAAAAGAAATAAAGCGGTCTCTTTATTTCATTATCTCATGAGATCTCGGAACTTCTCTTCAGTTAATTCCGCGTCTCTTAGGATATTTTTTAGGATCTTGGGATGAAGAATCTTTTTGGCATGATAGGGAACCGTGACTCGTTTCCCTTCGCGGTTCTTGAATATCTTGTGGCTGCCGCTCTGTCGAGATAAGGAAAACCGGCCCGCTCAAGCGCTTTAACCACTTCAGCGGCTGTCACACGCGGAAGCTTTTCGGTCATATCGCCACTTCGAGCGATGTCAGGCTGACCGACTCAGGTTGGGGAATTTCCTCTCCGGCTTCCTTTCGATCTTCCACGTGCAACCGGATCGCGTCCTTTATATTTTCTAGAACTTCCTCGTAAGTTTCTCCTTGCGTGTAACACCCCTGGAGTTCCGGACAGAAAGCAAAATAACCTTCTTGATCTTTTTCCACAACGACCGAGAACCGATATGTCTTCATTCATTCGCCTCCACGACTTGAACGAAGTATACCAAAAATCACATGTTATTTCCATCCGCCCTCATTGCGGGTAATCTACTTTCCTGAAACGCTCCCCTCTTTCTCGTCGGAGAGCCGGTCGAACTCCTCTTTCCGGGCGGCGTCTTCGTCGAGGGTTAGAAGAAAATCGGCGATCGTTTCAAGCGCGGCGTCAGAAAATTTTTCACGGTAGACCTTAAACATGTCGTCGGAAAATCCCGGCACGATAAAAGCGCCCGGATTGACGATCGACTCGATCACATACTCCTTCGGCGTCGTCGCCTTCGCCCTCCCCTCCTGAACCGCCTTCCGATACTCCGGCGACTGGATTCGGTTGGGGGCGTTCGTCTTCTCGATCAGCAAAGGCCCGATCACCCCGATGTTGGCGAAGTCGATCGTCGGAACCCGATGGCAGGAGAAGCAAGACATCTTCCGGATGATCTGCTCCGGCGTGTCGGTCGGAAGGGCCATCTTCTCTGGATCGAACCCCTGAACCGGAGTGAAACGAGGCGTCTGAGTCGGATCTCCGGAGGGAACAGAGGATTCGATCTCCCCGGCGAAAAGAACCGGCCCCTCTTTTCCAAACAGATAAGTTGATCCTGTCAAAAAACCATTAAAAACAATTACAAAAAATAAAAAATTAAACAAAAACTTTAATTTATATGAATTCACCTTGACCTCTCTAACCGGGCTGCCGGTAAGAGGCGCAGTACAGGCGCGGGGGGTCCTGCCCCCTACATCGGCAGGAAAATTGCGACCCGGGCCGACCTCTCCCAGCTAAAACCTATTTAAATTATCTTAAAAGCTTTTTGAAACACTCCTCCCCTTTGTAAGGGGAGGCAAGGTGGGGTAGAAATGAGGCCGCTCCATGCAGGAATTCTTTTCTACCTCCCCTCGCCCCTCCTTACAAAGGAGGGGTTTCAAGATAATTTCAAATTGCTCTTCTGATACCGGCGCCGCTATTTCACCCGGACCCGGATCGCATGGGCGTCGGCGCGTTCAACCCCTCCCGCGTCGATATTCTGAATCTTCACCACCCTTTTCATCGCGCCGCTCTTTCCCCCTTCCATAACCTCGACGACGCCGATGCCGAGGGTCCCTCCGGTGGAGGCGTGGGGATCGCCGCTAAGCGGATTGGGGCCGCGAAGCGAGAAAAAGAGATGCTCCCCCGAGGGGGAGATATCGGCGAGGTCGGGGGTCGGATCGGCGCTCATCGCCCCGGCGAGCCGGATCGTATTGACCCGTTTGTTCGATTTCACATCGAATACCTCGATCAGGTTTCCCCCGCGGTCGGCGACCCAGAGGTACTTCCCCTTTTTGTCGACCGCCATGCCGTGCGAGTCCCGGTTCGGCGCGCCGTCATCCGAGAAGACGACGGTCGGGGCCGGAACGTTGGGAGGGTTCGACGGGG
>DATDON010000370.1:0-2005 GCA_035293225.1 Candidatus Manganitrophaceae bacterium | reverse complement strand
GCTGGGGTCGCCGATCATCCCGGTGAAATCGCCGATCAGAAAAATCACCTCGTGTCCGAGATCCTGGAACTGTTTCATTTTCTGGAAGAGGACCGTATGGCCCAAATGGAGATCGGGCGCCGTGGGGTCAAACCCCGCCTTAACGCGCAGCGGCCTGTTCTCTCTTTTTGAATGTTTCAGTTTTTCGGCCAGTTCCGCCGGTTGGATGATCTCCACCGTTCCACGGGTCAGAATCCGCCAAGATTCTTCTATTTCGCCCAATGCGATATCCATCATTACGGACTCCGTTCAAAACTGAGATAAGGCTCAAGGCGGCTCATCTTGACCGGGCCGATTCCCCTCACCGCCAAAAGATCTTTCGCCTCGCGAAAGGGACCGTTCCGATGACGATGCTCAACAATCGCCTCGGCCAGATGAGGGCCGATTCCGGGAAGAGACTCCAGCTCCCGGCGGGAAGCCGCATTGATATTAATCCGCCTCTCCGGAACCCTCTCCTTTTCCATCGCGGCGCGTGTCGACTCAACCGGGAGTTCCGGACGCCTCTCCGCCCAAAACTTAAAAGAATAGACAGACCCGAGAACGATGACAAGCGATAGGAACTTAATAAAGGAGGGCTCGATCAGGAGGGAGCGGAGACGATTTAAAAATGATTCAGTGTTCCTCTTTTTGAAGGAAGACCTCATACTCGCCGGCGGTCATCAACTGCTCCACCTCTTTGGGTCGCGTCATCTCGATCATCACGATCCACCCGTCTCCATAGGCGTCCTTGTTGATCAGCTCCGGCCGCTCCTTCAGATTTTCGTTCACCGCGATGATCTTCCCGCTGACCGGCGCGAACAAGGGGGAGGTTGTTTTGGTCGATTCGATTTCGGTGACCTCGCTTCCCGATTCGACGGTCGCGCCGACTTTAGGAATTTCCAGATAAACGATGTCCCCCAGCGCCTCTTGCGCGAAATCTGAAATGCCGACGGTCGCTTTCTTTCCATCGGCCCGCACCCACTCATGCTCTTTATGATAGCGGAGATCTTTTGGAATCATGAAAGTCCCTCGATGAAGTAAGATTGAAACCATAGATATAAACCAGCTTGCGTTGTTTTGTCAAGAATTAAACGATTTTTCGTTCCCTTGACTTGCCGCGCCGCTTTACTTAGAATGGAGAAAATTTTGGGAGTGTGCGAAGTCGATGATGAAGCGAGAGAAGTCAGCGGCCCTCTTCGAGGAGGCGCAGAAGCGGATTCCGGGAGGGGTCAATTCGCCGGTTCGGGCGTTTAAGGCGGTCGGCGGGAACCCCATTTTTATGAAGAAGGCGAAGGGGAGCAAGATCGTCGATGTGGACGGAAACCGATATATCGACTATGTCTTGTCGTGGGGGCCGATGATTCTGGGCCATGCCCATCCGAGGGTCATCAAGGCGATTCAAAAGACGGCCGCGGCCGGGACGAGCTTCGGCGCGCCGACGGCCCTCGAGGTCCAGCTCGCCAAATCGGTTCAAACGTTCTTTCCGCTCATCGAGCGGATCCGCTTCGTCAACTCCGGGACCGAGGCGACGATGAGCGCCATCCGCCTCGCGCGGGGCTACACCGGACGAAACAAGATCATCAAGTTCGAAGGGTGCTACCACGGCCACGCCGATTCTCTCCTGGTCAAGGCCGGCTCCGGCGCGACGACCCTGGGGATCCCCGACTCTCCCGGCGTCCCTCCCGATCTGGCGCGCGACACGATCACCCTTCCATTCAACAATCTAAAAGCGGTTCAAAAAACGCTGGAGCAGGAGGGAAACCAAATCGCCTGTCTGATCGTCGAGCCGGTTCCCGGCAACATGGGGACCATCCCGCCGGAGGATGGTTATCTCCCCGGTCTGCGGGAGTTGACCAAACCGTTCGGGATCGTCCTGATCTTTGACGAGGTGATGAGCGGTTTCCGCGTCGCCCCGGGCGGCGCCCAGGAGCGCTACGGGATCCGTCCCGATCTGACCTGTCTCGGTAAAATCATCGGCGGGGGGCTG
>DATDON010000369.1:0-3488 GCA_035293225.1 Candidatus Manganitrophaceae bacterium | reverse complement strand
GGGGAGGCGAAGGCGGCCGGCGCGAACCGGGGAGAAAGCGCCGGGTCGCAGGATGGGAGACAGCATGCGCTGCATCTGACCGCGAAAGCCGATTGCGGCGTCCATGAAAGAAGAACGAGGCAGAGCGCGAACGCCCATCGCCGGTTGAATAGGCCCTTTCGCAAAGTCATCTAACGCGGAACGGGAGCGCCGACGGGGGGAGGCATGGATCCAAAAAAGTTCCGCCCATCCCAACGTCCCGGAAAAATTCGACATCCCTCTTCAAGCGGCGGCCCGTTTTCCCGGCTCTCTCTGAGCGTGGGGCTCCTTTCGACCGAGTATGGCGTCGATACTGATCTCACCCGCCCCCGCTTCGGTTATATAGATCAGCCCGCCGATCATCGCCAGATTTTTCATAAAGTGGATCATCTGGTTGGGGTCGGCGAAATTCGCATGGAAGATCAGCGTCGTCGGGATCATAAAGAGGACCAGGGCCCATCCTCCCCATCGCGTGTAAGCCCCCAGCAGGAGGGAGAGGCCCCCCGCGATCTCAAAGACGATCGCCAGGATCAAGAAGAGCCCCGTCATCGGCATGCCGAACTGGGCCATGTAGGCCTGCGTTTCGGCCGGCCGGGTGATCTTGTCGACCGCCGCAATCAAAAAAATCGCCGCCATCAATATTCGGCTGATTAAAAACCGATACCGTTTCATCTTGCGCCTCCTTTTGATATTGGGAAAAGCGCTCCAGGGATATCCTCTTTTCCCGGATAATATTATTTTATCCCCTTTTTCCCACAAGGATCAACTGAAATATCGGGAGAAGCGGTTTCGAGCGGGGCGTCCCGTTCCAGAGGGTCGCGCCGCCGCGGCCCGGTCCGGTTTTTGTTGTGGAGAGAGGCGATTTATGCTATCTTTTTGATAATTAACGGAGGTCAACTTCCAATCGAATGGGTCTTCCCAAACGAATTTTCATCCGGCGCTCCCTCCACCCCGTTTTGTGATCATATTGCGATCATCAGAGTCATGAGAATGGCGGATCGAGAGGGTCTCAAAAAGTTTTTGGAAAAGAAAAATAGTTTAAAACGGCGTATTTTAGAGTTGAACGAGACCCTTCATCTCGATTTGGCGTTCGCCTTCGAACGTCTTTTTGAGGCGCGGGCATACACCTATTTTGCGACGGAAGAAAAGCTGCGCGATTTTGAAGCGCTTTTTGAGAAAATTGCGATCCAGGTGGACGAGGCGGCCGATACGGGAGACCTCACCCGGGTCGCCGAACGGTTGGCCTACGTTGAAGAACGTCTCGATGAATTTGAAAGCAGACTCTACAATCGCCCCCGGAGAAAGCGCCCGCGCAGGTTCAATTTTACCGACTTTTTCAGCCAATTCAGCCGGAACGGGGAGAGCGCTTCAGGGGCAATCGGCGAGATCGGCTCGGTGAGCGAGGCCTATCAAGTTCTGGGGTTGGAGGAAGGGAGCGGTCTGGCGCAGGTGACGGCGGCGTTTCGCCGTTTCGCCAAGAGCTATCATCCCGACGCGCGTGGGGGGGATCGAAGCGCCGAGACGCAACTCCGAAAAATCGTCGAGGCCTATCAACTGATCAAGCAACATCTCACCGATTCGAAAAATTTTTAGAATGAGCCCCCGTTTGAAATTGAAATTTCAACGTGAAGAAGGAACCCTCGGTTCGACGCCTCCCTGTTGCCAACTTACGAATTTTGTAGTATATCAAAAGATCGAGAGGCCTTCTTGGTCTAAAATTTAACCTTCACTCAAAAGAGCCGGCGTTTATGAACCGCCCCTTTTCACCCTGGAAGCGCGCCCTGCAAGAAGCGGCGGCGTCCCTTCTTATCCTCTGTTTGACCCTGACCCTCACCGTGATCGCCTGGCGTTACACAGCCGAGGAGATCGAAAAAGAGACGAGAGTCCACTTTGATAGCGAAGTTCGAGCCGCCAAAGAGGCGCTGAACCGGCGTCTTCAGGCTTATATCGACGCCTTGCACGCGCTGCAAAGCCTCTTTGCGGTTAGAGACAACGTCACGCGCGCGGAATGGAGGGGGTATATCGAGTCGCTCGATCTCCAAAAACGGTATCCCGGCATTTATTACTTCGCTTTCGCCCGTTATGTTCCAAAGGCTGAAAAGGCCGACTTCGAGCGTCAGGTTAGAAACGACGCCTCTCTCAAGAAGGAAGGCTATCCCGGTTTTTCGATCAAACCGGCGGGAGACCGCGCCGAGTATTTTCCGATCGATTATCTCGAACCTTATTCGTCGGCCTGGGGGCAATTCGGATTCGATATCGGGAGTGATCCGGTTCAATACGCCGCGATAGAAAGGGCGTGCGACACCGGCGATCCGGCGGCGACCGGGCGCGTGGTTCTGGACGCAACTTCGCAGCCGGGGTTTTCGATCCGGCTCCCTGTATACCGAAAAGGAGCCCCCCATCGGACCGTGGAGGAGCGGCGGGGGGCGCTGCTCGGCTTCGTCTCCTCCGCGTTTAATATGAGCGACTTGATGGGAGGGGTCTTCGGCCATCAAGTTTCGAGCGATCTTGATTTTGAAGTGTACGACATCGAACCGATGGCCAATTTAGGGGGGGCTGAGCCGTTGACCGAGGACCGGCTCCTCTATGACAACGACACCATTCGACACGCCGATGATCCCGCTTATCATCCACGATACCGCGCGGTGACCACTCTAAACGTCGCCGGGCGCGCCTGGAGCCTCTACTTTTCCACGCGCCCGCATTTCGGCGCAGGCCCGCAGGACCGGCTGCCGCGCCTCGTTTTGTTCGGCGGAACCGTCATCAGCTTACTCCTCTTCGGCATGATCTGGTCGCAAGGAACCTCCCGCAGACGGGCGCTCGATTTGGCCGGCGCCATCACCGCGGACCTGCGGAAGAGCGAAGAGCAATATCGCCTTTTATTTGACCGGAACCCCCACCCGATGTGGGTCTTCGACCGGGAAACGCTCGCCTTCCTCGCCGTCAATGAGGCGGCGGTTCGCCACTACGGCTATTCCCGCAACGAGTTTCTCGCGATGACCATCAAGGATATCCGCCCCGCCGAAGAGATCCCCGCGCTTCTCAATTACAAAGCCGTCGCCGCCGCAAATCCGACGCCTTCGGAGTTGGGCCGGACCGGGGTGTGGCGGCATCTTAAAAAAGACGGAACGCTGATCGACGTGGAGATCGTCTGGAGCCCGATTTCCTTCAAGGGGAGAGACGCGACGCTTGTGTTGGTGGACGACGTGACGGACCGGAGGCGGGCGGAGCGGGCGTTGTCGGAAAGCCAACGGGTCCTCTCGACCCTCATGAGCAATCTTCCAGGCATGGCCTACCGCTGCAAAAACGACCCGGAGTGGACAATTGAATTCGTCAGCGAAGGTTGCCTCGATCTGACCGGCTACCATCCCTCCGACCTGATCGGGAACAAGACCCTCTCTTATGCGACGTTGATCCATCCGGAGGATCAAGAGCCGGTCTGGGACGATGTGCAGGCCGCCTTATCGAAG
>DATDON010000368.1:0-5128 GCA_035293225.1 Candidatus Manganitrophaceae bacterium | reverse complement strand
GTATGGGTCGATGGCTCCTCTTTATGTCGCTTCTCGCCTTGTCGGCGATTTTCTTTTTTGAGAAAGGGCCGGACCGCCCGCCCGACTCCGAATCGGTATTCAGGATGAATCTGTCCTCCGAGCCGCCGACCCTCGATTGGTCTCTGGCGACCGACAATGTGTCGATCCGGGTGATCGAAAATTTGATGGAAGGCCTGGCCGAATACGATTCGAACCTGCGTCCCCGGCCCGCCCTCGCCGAACGCTGGGAGGTGTCGCCCGACGGCCTCCGTTACCTGTTTCATCTCCGGAAAGATGTCTATTGGACCGACGGCAGGCGGGTGACCGCGGCCGATTTTGAATACGCGTGGAAACGGCTCCTCGATCCCAAGACCGCATCGGAATACGCCTATTTCCTCTATGACATTCAAAACGCCGCCGAATACAACGGGGGGGGAATCCAAGACCGCGACAAGGTCGGGGTGAAGGCGGTCGATGACGATACCCTTCAGGTCGATTTAAAAAAACCGGCGGTCTATTTTCCTTCGATCGTCACCTTCACCGCCACCTTCCCGCAGCGCCGGGATCTGATCGAAAAGTATGGAGAGAGGTGGACCGATCCGGAGCGATTGGTCACCTGCGGCCCGTTTCGCCTCAAGGAATGGCGGCATGAATACAAGCTGGTCCTGACCGCCAACGACCGGTACTACGGCGGCCGGCCTCCGTTGGACCGGATCATCTTTTACATCGTCGAGGAGGAGACCACCGCCTTGACCCTCTATGAGACGGGAGACCTCGACCGGGTCGCCCTCCCGCCGGTGGCGATCCCTCATTATAGAACCCGTCCCGATTATCTCCACGCCCCTTTTTTGAGGGGATATTACTATGGATTCAACGTGGAGAAGCCCCCTTTTAATGATGTCCGGGTCCGGCGCGCCTTTTCGATGGCGGTCGACCGGAGCGAGATCCCGCGGGTGTTGAAAGGGGGAGAGATCCCGGCGACCTCCTGGGTCCCCGAAGGGATGCTCGGCCATAATCCGAAGATCGGGCTTGGATTCGATCCTAAACGGGCGAGAGGCCTCTTGGCCGAGGCGGGCTATCCGGGCGGGAAAGGCCTCCCGCCGATCACCCTCGCCTTCAACACCGATCCAACCAACCGGCTCATCGCCGAACAGATCCAGGCGCAGTGGAAGCGAAACCTCGGCGCGGAGGTCGCGCTTGACAACATGGAGTGGAAGGTCTATCTGAAAAGGTTGAAAGACGACACGCCGCAGATTTTCCGCCTGGGGTGGGGCGCCGACTATCCCGACCCGGACAACTTTCTGAATCTCTTTACCGGCGCCGGCGGAAATAACAACACCCATTGGAAAAACGGGGCGTACGATCGTCTTATTTCGGAGGCGGCGAGCGAGCCGGATGAATCGAGGCGCGTCTCCCTCTATGATGAGGCGCAGCGGATTTTGACCGAACAGGATGTCCCGATCATGCCGCTCTTCTTCGCCGCGCAAAACCTCCTGGTCCAGCCGACGGTTCAGGGATTGGAAATCAACGCGATGGATCTGCTTTATCTTAAAAAAGTGAGAAAGGCCTCCAAGGGATGATCCGTTTTATCGCGAAAAGAGTCCTCTGGGCGATTCCAGTGTTGTGGCTCGTCGCCACCCTCACGTTCGTCATCATGCATATCGTTCCGGGGGGGCCGTTCGACAAGGAAAAAAAGCTTCCCCCCGAAATCAAGGCCAACATCGAGGCGAAGTATCATCTGGACCAACCGCTCCATCGGCAATACCTCCTCTATCTCAACGGCCTGATCCGGGGGGATTTAGGGCCGTCTTATAAATACGTGGGCCGCACGGTGAACGACGTGATTTCGGATACATTCCCGGTATCGATGCGGCTCGGGTTTTTCGCCCTGTTAATCGCCTTTTTCTTCGGGTTGGCCGCGGGAATTCTCTCCTCCCTCGCGGCCCATACGATCTGGGACCGGGCGAGCATGCTCCTGGCGACCGCCGGGATATCGACCCCCAATTTCGTCATCGGCGTCCTATTGGTCTTCGTCTTCTCCTATCGCTTTAAACTCTTTCCGCCGGCGCTCTGGGAGGGGGCGAGGAGCATGGTTCTTCCGGCGGCGACGCTCGGCCTCGGACCGGCCGCCTATATCGCGCGGCTGAGCCGGTCCAGCCTCCTGGAGACGAACCGGCAGGATTATGTCCGGACGGCCCGGGCGAAAGGGCTCTCGGAGCCGTCTATTCTCTTCCGGCATATCTTGAAAAACGCGATCGCCCCGGTGGTGACCATCATGGGGCCATTGACGGCGGCGCTGGTCACCGGATCGTTCGTCGTGGAATATATCTTCTCGGTTCCGGGCATGGGGAAATTTTTTATCACGGCGGTGACGAATCGGGACTATCCCTTGATCATGGGGGTGACGCTGATATACGCCGCGCTGATCGTCGCCGCCAATTTGGCGGTCGATCTGATTTACACCCTGATCGATCCCCGCGTCAAGATGGAATAGGCCCCTGTCCATCCTTCCTGAGTCAGGAAGCGCTCTCCTCTTCATCCCCTCCCTAGGAAGGAGGGGAAAGGGGAGGTTAACAGCGAAGAATAGGGAGTAGCCACGTTGGAACGAAATCAATTCTGGAAACGATTCAGGCAGGAGCGGGCCGCGGTCGCCGGCGCGGGGGTGATTTTTCTTCTGATGGGGGTCGCGTTGTTCGGAAATCTTGTCGCCCCTTATCCTTTCGATCTGCAAAACACGTCGGAGAGCTTGCAGGCGCCGGGCCGCGCCCATTGGATGGGGACCGACGAGTTGGGGAGGGATCTCTTCTCCCGGCTGATATACGGGACCCGCGTTTCGATGGCGGTCAGCCTTCTCACCGCCTTCTCGGCGCTGCTGCTGGGGACCCTCTACGGGGCGGTTTCGGGCTATATCGGCGGCAGGACCGATAACCTCCTGATGCGGATGGTCGATGTGATTTACGCCCTGCCCGATCTTCTCTTGATCATTTTGATCACGGTGATCATCGGTCGCGGGGTCGCGGGGGTCTTTCTGGCGCTGAGCCTGGTCGGGTGGGTGACGGTGGCCCGCCTGATCCGGGGGGAGGTCTTGCGGTTGAAAGAGTTTTCTTACGTCGAAGCGGCCCGCGCGCTGGGGGCGACCGACCGCCGCATCCTCTTCCGGCATATCCTGCCGAACACCCTCGGGGTCCTGGTCGTCACCCTGACGTTTCGCATCCCCTCCGCGATCCTGGCCGAATCGACCTTGAGCTTCATCGGCCTCGGCCTCGCCCCTCCCGCCGCAAGCTGGGGGACTCTGGCGAACGAAGGATGGAAGGGGCTTAAATTCTATCCCCATCTCATCATCTTCCCGAGCCTCGCCATCTTCGGCGCGATGCTCGCCTTCAACTTTTTGGGAGACGGCCTCCACGACGCCCTCGACCCCGCCCGAAAAACGATCCCCGGCCCGGTCCAACAACAGATCAAGCGGGGGGGATAGAGGGCCGGACGCCCCGCGTGGAGCGGCGAAGAAGGTGAGGCTCAGACCGGCGTGGAGGGGCTCTCGACCAGGTTCATTCAATCGGGCGCCCCTTTTTCAGTAGCTATCCAATTGAAATAAAAGGAATTTTCATATTCCTTTCGGCGCGAATACTATTTGACTTTGGGCTCTTCTTCGTTTATCTTTTTAAAAGGAAGCGAACTCATAAAGTCATTGTGGAGGGGCGCATTAATAGCATTAACAAAGGATGTATTTCCCTTTTCATCGTTTTGATTTTACTCGGTTGCGAGCCCGATCCCCGAAACCAGCCCGATACCACCCTTCTTCAACCCGGATGGAATAAGAGCGGCGCCCTTTCGCGGGGGAGCTTCTTCGCCTTGGCGACCGACCCGGCCGATCCCAACATCGTTTACGCGGCAAGCTCGCTGCTCGGCGTCTATAAAACGACCGACGGGGGAGCGACGTGGGCTGCGGCGATCTCCGGGCTTCCGGGGCGGCCGGTCGGTTCCCTCCAGATGGACCGGTTCAATCCGTCGATCCTCTACGCCGCCGTTCCGGGGGGAGGGGTTTATGTCACGAAGGACGGCGCCCAGGGGTGGGCGCCGCTCAATCAAGGGTTGACGCAAACGAGCGTCCACGCTGTGGCGTTCAATCCCTTCGCCCCCCCGACGGGGGTTCAGGTGGCGGCCGGGAACGGGCTCAATATGGTGAAGTGGAACGCCGTCCCGAACGCGACAGAATACAAACTATACGTTTGCGTTGCCGGTTGCGTGGGAACGTCTACTTCTTCCGGCTCCGGGAATTGGCAAGAGCGCATTCTTATCGCCGATCAGATCACCAAGCGCCAATATTCCGATGAAGGCTTAATAAACGGCAATACGTATTATTATGTCGTTAAGTCGATCGTCGGGGGAGCCGCCAGCCCAGATTCTGCTATGGTATCCGCCGTTCCAAAAGCGCCGCCCACCGGCTTGACGGTGGAGTATCCTCAAGCGGTCACCGTCACGGTTGGGAATAATCAGGCGGTGATCGGTTGGAATAGCGCAAAGGACGCGGTTTCATATGAAATTTATAAGGGGGGCATTTCAATAGGGCAGACGGCATCTTTGACATTCACTGACATCTCCGCCCAAAATGGCATAAGGGCGGTTTATTATGTGAAGGCGAAGATTTCCAATGGAAGCTTGAGCGATCAGCCTTCGGCGGAGGTCTCAGCGGTTCCCGGCCCGACGAGCGCGCTCTACGTCGGGACGGCCGAAGATGGGGTCTTCGTGAGCGGGCCGGACGGGGAGTATCGGTCGGCCGTCAACACCGGCTTGACGACATCGGACGGTCTCGATATCGACGAGCTTGTGATCGATCCGGTCGCCGGGGGGCCGCCGACCCTTTACGCCGGGACGCGGGACGGGGTCTACCGGACCAAGGACGGGGGGCAGACCTGGACGGCTTATAATACCAACCTGAGCCAAAATGGGGTCCTGAGCCTCGCCTATGATCCGGCGGGGGGAATTCTTTACGCGGGGACGCCGGCCGGTATTTTTAAGACCGCGGCGAAAGAGCTGTTTCCGTTGAATTTATTGGACGCCAACTGGCAGGCGCTGGGGTTGGGGAGCTTTTCGGTTACCGCCATCGCGGTCGATCCGCTCGCCCCCC
>DATDON010000367.1:0-4248 GCA_035293225.1 Candidatus Manganitrophaceae bacterium | reverse complement strand
TGCGTTTATAATTCATCGACCGGCCAGTATTCTTGCTGACGATAAAAGGAGACGTCGAAATGAACAGATTTGCAAAGGCCACATTCGCCTTCATTTTGCTCGCGGTTTTTTATTTTCCGGGAAAGGTCCGCGCCGAAGAACTCCCGCTTTTCTTTGAAGGGATCCGGCCGCTCGGCATGGGGGGAGCCTTTACGGCGGTGGCGGACGATGAGAACGCGATCTTCTATAACCCGGCCGGGATGAATAACATCGAGGGGTTCGGCGGCGTCGAGATTCTCAATCCGTTTGTGGAGGTCAGCCGAAAGACCATTGACTTTTTTAAAGACCTTCAGGATGTGTCGGACGCCCCAACCGACACGGAGCAGGCCGCCTTGGCGAGCGATCTTCTCCAAAAATGGCTTGGAGAGCGCCTTCACCTTCGCGCCGGCGCCTTTCCAAATTTAACCTTTCATAACTTCGGCGTCGGTGTTTTGGGCCAGGGGGTATTCGACGGAGAAGTCCACAATCCACTCGGCGCCGACACGCTCGATCTGCGGGGCGGCTACGATCTTGCGCTTCTTGTTTCGGGCGCGTACGGTTTCTCTGCGATGAACAGCTCCTTTAAGATCGGTTTGACCGGAAAGATGGTCAACCGGAGCAAGCTGGAGCAGGCTTACACCACGCGCGAGCTGGTCGAGCAAGACGGAATCGATCTCGATCGTGATCTCAAGAAAGGAAGCGGATTCAGCGTTGATTTCGGCGCGATCTATTCTGCCCCAGTATTTTTAAACCCTTCGCTCGGGTTGACCGTTCAGAACGCGGTCGGCGGGGACCTGGGCGACGCGGGGGAACTTCAGCGGCAATACAATTTGGGGTTTGCGCTGAAACCGGCGATCGGCTTCGGGACGGTTACCTTGGCGTTGGACATCATGGACCTCACGCGCTCGGCGGGAGAAGATGACGATCTCGCCAAACGGCTTCATGCGGGGGTCGAATACAACTTCCCGATGATTCTCGGCGTTCGAACGGGCCTCTATCAAGGGTATCCCAGCTACGGGGCGACGTTGGATTTCCGGCTCATGAAGGTTTCATACGCCTCGTACGCGGCGGAGATCGGCGCCTTTGCCGGCCAGCGGAGCGACCGCCGGCATGTCGCCCAAGTGAGCCTTGGATTTTAGGTCGAACTCCTTCAAAGAATGAGGAGGCGGGGTGTTTAACTTCCCTCGATCTTTCCGTCCACCATCCGGGCCACGCGGTCCGCTTGGGCCGATAACTTTTCATTATGGGTCACCAAGACGAAGGTGATCCCGGACCGGCGATTCAAATCTTTCAACAGCGAAAAGACCTCATCGCTGGTATGGGTGTCCAAATTTCCGGTCGGCTCGTCGGCGAGGATGAGATCGGGACGGAGAACGAGCGCGCGCGCGATTGCGACCCGCTGTTGCTCCCCGCCTGAAAGCTGTCCCGGTTTATGAAGCAATCTTTCAGAAAGTCCCACCGCCGTTAAGGCCTCTCGCGCCATTCCCTCTATTTTTCCCCGTTCCATTCGCCGGACCAGTCCGGGCATCATGGTGTTTTCAAGCGCCGTAAACTCGGGGAGAAGGTGATGGAATTGAAAGACGAACCCGATCTTCTTATTTCGAAACTCCGCCAGTTCCCGGTCGGAGCGCGCAAAGAGATCGGTCCCCTCGAAGAAAATTTTTCCGGAGGTGGGCCGGTCCAACGCGCCGAGGAGGTGGAGAAACGTGCTTTTCCCCACTCCGGACGCCCCGACGACCGCCAGCATCTCCCCCTTTTGAATCGAGATCGTGAGCCCTTTGAGAATGACCAACTCTCTTTCGGCGATTCGGAACGATTTGTAAATATCCATCGCCTCAATCATCGGGGTCATTTTCATATGCAGTGTCCCATCCGGCTATTCATACCGGAGGGCTTCCGCGGAATCGAGTTTGGCCGCTTGCCAAGAGGGGTAAAGGGTCGCCAAAAATCCGATGAACACGGCCGACGAAGAGACGAGTATCACGTCGAGCGCCTGAATCTTGACGGGGAGCTCGCTGATGTAATAAACATCGCTCGGCAGTGTATAAAAAGTTTGGAGGAACCAGCAGACGACAAGCCCCAACGGAATCCCCAATATCACCCCCACCCCTCCGATGATCACCCCTTCCAGCATGAAGATGCGCATGATCGACTCTCGAGTGGCGCCCATCGCTTTCAGGATGGCGATCTCCCTGCTTTTCTCCACGACCGTCATCGTCAGCGTGCTGACGATATTAAACGAGGCGACCAGGATGATCAGGACGAGGATGATGAACATCATCATCTTTTCAAGCTTTAACGCCGAGAAGAGATTCCGGTTAAGCCGCATCCAGTCGCGGGCCTGATAAGGAAAGTCGAGGCGGGCTTCCAACTCGCGGGCGACCCGGCCGGCCAGGTAGATATCGTCCACCTTCACCTCCACGCCGGTGACGACGTCCGGAAGATTGAAAAAGTTCTGCGCCTCCTGAATCGAGATATAGGCGAAGGTTGAATCGTATTCATACATGCCGGAATCGAAGACCCCGACCACCCTGAATTTTCGGATCTTGGGGGTGAATCCCATCGGCCCGCTCAGCGATTTTCCGATCGGCTCTCCGCTCTTTCCGACGGGAGAGATGATGTTGATTTTATCCCCCCAGAACGTTCCCAGGCGCGCCGCCAGCTCTTTTCCGATGATGATGCCGGGAAGGGAGGCGTCGTCGGTTTGGGGGGCGTTTCCTTCGGGGAGGTCCGGCGGGGGAGGGCGCGTGAGATATTCCAACTTTCCCTCCACCATGTTCCTCCCGATTTCGGTGACCTTCGTTTCCGTCTCGGGATCGATCCCGCGGAGAACCACCCCAAAGACGTTGACGTCGGACGAGAGGAGGACCTGTTTGAAGATAAACGGCGTGGCGGCGACGACATGCGGAACGCGCCGGGCCTCTTCGACCAATTTGCGATAATCGGAGATCTCATCCTGAATCCGGTCTGTGATCACGATGTGGGAGGTGGTTCCCAGGATTTTGTCCCGGAGATCTTCCGAGAATCCGGTCATGACCGCGAGCGTTGCGATGAGGGCCGCCACGCCGACGGTCACCCCTCCGATGGAGATCAACGTGTTCAGGGAAATCCCTTTCTGGCGACGCTTGGCCTTCAAATACCGAAGGCCGACGAAAAATTCGTAAGGGAGCGACATTGGATACCTCAAAAGGCGTTATTCGTTAAACGTGTTTCGTTATTCGGGAATTCCTTATTATTTAATTATACAATTAACGAATAACGATTCACGATGAACGTTTATCCCCTTCCGGTCTCATTTGCGGGAAGAGGATGACGTCTCGGATCGAGCTTTGATTGGTCAGGAGCATGACGAGACGATCGACGCCGATCCCTTCGCCGGCGGTGGGGGGCATCCCATATTCCAACGCCCGAAGATAATCTTCGTCCATCAGATGGGCCTCCAAGTCTCCCTCGGCCCGTTGGGCGACTTGAGCTTCAAACCGCGCCCGTTGGTCCTGCGGATCGTTCAGCTCCGAAAAGGCGTTGGCGATTTCACGAGAGGCGATATAAAGCTCGAAACGTTCGGTCAGATAAGGCCGGTCCGGTTTTTTTTTGGCCAACGGGGAAAGCTCGGTCGGATAATCGGTGATGAAAACGGGTCCCGTCAGCTCCGGCTCCACCGTCATCTCGAAAAGATTGTTCCATATCTTGGCGAGGGTGGTTTTCTCTTTCAAGGGGACGTTCGCCTGCCGCGCGATTTCCGCGACCTTTCGAATGTCGTTTAGCTCTTCCTGTTGAACGTGATGACGCTCGGCGAGCGCGTCGAGGTAGGAAAGACGCTTCCATGGCGGGGTCAGGTCGATTTTCTTTCCCTGATATTCAAACTTCAACGTTCCGAGGACCTCTTGCGCGACCGCCTGGAAGAGCTCCTCGGTCAACGACATCAAGACTTGATAATCGGCGTAAGCCATGTAGAATTCGAGCATCGTGAATTCGGGGTTATGAACGGTGGAGATTCCCTCGTTCCGGAAATTCCGATTGATTTCGAAGACCCGCTCGAAACCGCCGATGATCAACCGCTTCAAATAAAGCTCCGGCGCGATCCTCAAATAAAGGTCGATCCCGAGCGTATTGTGATGGGTGATGAAGGGACGCGCCGCGGCGCCCCCCGGAATCGGATGCATCATGGGGGTTTCCACCTCCAAGAAACCGCGTTGGGTCAGAAAACGGCGCATCGCTTCGATGATTTTT
>DATDON010000366.1:0-2703 GCA_035293225.1 Candidatus Manganitrophaceae bacterium | reverse complement strand
ATGTACCGTTTCCCGATGCTGACCACCAATCGAAGATTCGATTCGATCATCCGATGCCGGGCCGCCTCATCCCCTTTGGCGATTTTCTTCGCCAACATGACCTCGTCTTTAAAAGTGAGGAGGGTGGAGCGGCGAATATCTCTGAGATAGGTTTTAACGGCGTCGGCGGGGGGGGCGTAACGATCTTCCGGCTCTTCAGCGATGAGTGACTCTTCCGTTCCGACGGCCTCGCCTTCCAGAGGGGCGCCTTCTTCGCCCTCAGCGCGGTCTTCGGCCCGTTCTTCGCTATTTTCTTCGACCCACTCTTCGTTCATGGACCACCGTATGAATCATAAAGAATAACTTTATTATAGTCCATTCGACATAGAAGGCAAGCAAAAATTAAAACGCTATCAAAAAGTCGTTAAAGCGACATGAAGGAGTTCCCCATGATAGTTCGACATCGGTTACTTTGGATCGTGAAGGCCCTTGCCGGAGAGATTGGACGAACCGCTCGATTTTTTCCCGTTCCCCTTCCGCTTCAATTTCGACCCGGCCGTCCGGAAGGTTGCGCGCATATCCCGTCAATTGAAAATCGGCGGCGCGGCGTTGGGCAAAATCCCGAAAGCCGACCCCCTGCACTTTCCCGCTGACAAAGATATGGGCCGCAGATTCGTTCGCCATATCCTATTTTTATGAACCTCTCCCACGGATCGGAGGTTCAATTTTATTTGGTCGGGGCGAGAGGATTTGAACCTCCGACCCCACCGTCCCGAACGGTGTGCGCTACCAGGCTGCGCTACGCCCCGAAAAAGATGCTAATCCAACAAACTTTCCGCTTTGATCCCGAACGCCTTCGCGACCCCCGGATGAACGACTCTTCCTTGATGTGTATTGACCCCGCGCGCCAACATCGGGTCGGTCCGGGTCGCTCGTTTTAATCCCAGCTTCGCCAGCTTCAAAAGGTACGGCAATGTCTCATTGGTGAGGGCGAAGGTTGACGTCCTCGGAACAACGCCGGGGATGTTGGGAACACAATAATGAAGGACCCCCTCGGTCGTGTAGATCGGGTCCGAATGCGAAGTCGGACGGGAGGTTTCGAGACATCCCCCCTGATCGATCGATACGTCGACGACAACGGATCCCTTTTCCATCGTCGAGACCATCTTGCGCGTAATGAGATGAGGCGCTCGGTCCGCCGAGTGGGCCGCCGCCCCGATGACCAGATCATTCCGGACGAGCCTTTCGGCGATCTCCTCCCGGTAAGGCGGAAGCGTCTCCACCTGTCCCCGAAAAAAATCATCCAGATAGGCCCGCCGGGGAGAACTCTCTTCGACGATCGTGACCGCGGCCCCCAGCGCCAGGGCGACCTGCGCCGCGTTTTTTCCGACGACCCCTCCCCCGATGACCATCACCTTCCCTCTCGGAACGCCTGGAACGCCTGCGAGGAGCGTTCCATGTCCTCCCCACATTTTCTGCAAGTAATAGGCGCCGATCAAGACCGACATTTTCCCCGCCACCTCACTCATCGGTTTTAGAAGCGGTCTTGCGCCCTCCTCCGACTCGATCGTTTCATAAGCGATCGCGGTCACCTTTTTTTTCAGGAGCGCGTCCAACAAACGGCGCTCGGCCGCAAGGTGAAGAAACGTAAAGAGTATTTGGCCGGAATGAAAGAGTTTATATTCCGGCGGGAGCGGTTCTTTCACTTTGATGATCAGTTCCGCCTCCTCGAAGAGCGACCTCTTGGAAGAGAGAACGCGGGCGCCGGCTTTTCGATAGGCTTGGTCGGAGAATCCGCTTCCTTCTCCCGCGCCGGATTCGATCAGCGCCGTATGCCCCTCCCGGCGCAGCGCGCTCACGCCGGACGGCGTGAGACTGACCCGAAACTCTTGATCTTTTATTTCTCTTGGCGCCCCAATGATCATTTATTTTATCTGGGCGTCGCGGCTAAACAAAAGAAAACCCTCTTGCATTTTCAATCCAATCGGGGAGATCTACGAAATACATGCCCTGGTTTGAAGAGTCCATGACGACTCTCCGCCCATGTCTGGAGGCGTACGGTAACAGTTTTTATGAAAAATGTCAACGGAGAGAGGGGGATTCAGGAGATGATTTCCATTCCTGAGAGGTCATCGCTTTGATCGACAAGGCATGAATTTTCCCTTTCATCTCGGTCTCCAGGATGCGAAAGACCAGACGGTTCCGATCCAAGAGAGGCATTCCTTCAAAGCGATCCGAAACGACCTTCAGAATAAAGTGTCCTCCTCCGGAAGCGGCGCCGGCGTGACCGGCGTGTTTCCAACTCTCGTCGATGACTTCGATATGAACGGCAGAGAGGTCTTCCTTCATCTTTTGTTCAATTTTTTCCTGGGTCGGCGATTTTGGGTTCATAGCCCCTGTCCCGAACGGCCACAGGGGGCCGCCCCTACTGATCTGATCATCGTCGATATCATATCATACTCACGATGAGTTTTGTTTCGATTTCATCGGGACTAAACTGTTCTTGCTTTAACCGCGCCGATCATATATAATTGCCCCGTTTTTGCGTTTTTGAGGAGAGAATTGAAGATACGGCGCCTCGCGTTTCATGAAAGATATTCCGCATGACGATTCTTAGGCGGCTGGACGCCTGGTTGCGGCTGAGCCGGCTCAACTATCCCGTTCCGGAACATGGCCGCTCTTTTTTCTTCAGCCTGGGAGGGGTCGTCTTCTCCGGTTTTCTTT
>DATDON010000365.1:0-4231 GCA_035293225.1 Candidatus Manganitrophaceae bacterium | reverse complement strand
AGAAATGGCGACCGGAACGCAGCACAACTGGGAACAGCTCACCCTCCCTGCGGCCGGAAAGGTGACCCTCTCGATCACCGAAACGAAAACCGGCGCGAAAAAAACGGAAGCCGTGAACGTCGACCGGGAGCTCTGGGTCGTCGTCACCTTTCACGGCCCACCCCCGCGTCTGAAGGTGGAGCGGTTTGACTATCCGGTCGCGTTCATGTGATCCGATTCCTCCCCTTGCCCTCTCTCAGAATGATTCCTCCTTGCTTGATTCCGGATTGAAACACTGTTAGAGTATCCGGAAGCGATATGACCCGACGCAAACCGCAACGCAAAAACAGATCCAAAGGGAAAAGCCCTTCCGATTCGCTTCGCCCTCTCGCGAAAGACATCGATTATCTTGAGGGCCTGCTCCGCCAGGTCGTGCTGGAACAGGAAGGCCCCCCCCTTCTGAAGCTCATCGATCAATTTCGGGATATTTGCGGCGCGTTGCAAGACCGCTACAATCCGGAACTCGAAAAGAAACTGATTAAAATGGTGGACCGGCTCGACCTGAACACATGCGGCCATCTTGTTTCCGCCTTTGATCTTTCCTTCAACCTTCTGAACGTCGCCGAAGAAAATTACGCCATGCAGGAAAGAAGGGAGGACGAGCGCTCCGGGAAGGTTGTCGCGGGCTCCTTGGAAGAATATTTTTCAGAATGGAAGAAACTGGAAAAAGGCCCCGACGACTGGATCGACCGGCTGAGCCGGATCCGCATCATGCCGGTGATGACCGCCCACCCTACCGAGGCGAAACGCCAGACGATCCTCGAAAAATACCGGAGCGTCTACCTCCTCATCTTTAAAAGGGAAAACCCGGTCTGGACGGATCGGGAGCGGGAAGCGCTCCAAAAGGCGATCCTCAATCAGATCACCCTCCTCTGGCAGACCGGCGACATTCACCTGGAGCGGCCGACGGTCCGGGAGGAAGTTCAAAACACCCTCTTTTATTTCAAGGAGACCTTTTATCAGGTCATACCAAAATTATATAATAACCTGCGGGATCAGATCGGGGAGGCGTCGCGGGACCCGGAGCGGGCGCTTCCCCCTTTCCTCAAATTCGGATCGTGGGTGGGGGGAGACCGGGACGGAAACCCTTCCGTCTCTCCCGAAGACACGGAATGGACCCTCCTCGCCCAGAAAGACCTCATCTTGCGGCTCTATCAAGAGTCGGTGGGCCGGTTGATCGCCGACTTTAGCCAGTCAAAATATCTCGTCGAGGTTTCACCCGACCTTCTGACGTCGATCCAAGAAGACGCGGAGCGCTTTCCAGACCAGGCCGGCGCGATCCTTTCGCGGAACCCGCACGAGCCGTATCGTCAGAAATTCGCGTTTATCAAGCTGAAGCTGGAGGCCGCGCGTCGAGAGATCGATCAACGCCTCCAGGATGGAACTCAGGGTGGGACACAGGGTGGTACACTGCATGTGCTGCATGTGCTGCAGGTGAGAGAAGGAGAACCCCTCCGCGAGGAAGCGTTTCGAGGATATCGGAGCGCGTCGGAATTTATTCAAGATCTTTCGCGGGTCCGCGAAAGCCTTCTGAGAAGCCGGGGGAAACGCCCGGCCGAAATGGAGATCGACGCCCTCCTGATCCGGGCGCGCATCTTCGGCTTCCACCTCGCCCGCCTCGATATTCGGCAAGAGGCCGAACGGCATCGAAAGGTCATCGATGAAATTTTCAAGCGCCTGAATATTTATCCGGGATATTCCGGCGGCGGCGAAGACGAAAAGACGGAGATCCTGACGAAGGAGATCCTCTCCATCCGGCCTTTGATCCCCCCGACCCTGCGCCTCTCCCCCGAAAATCAGGAGGTCCTCGATACTTTCAGGAGCATCACAAGGATCAAACAAGCGATCGACCCGGAGGCGATCGGCGCCTACATCATCAGCATGGCGTCCGGCATGAGCGATCTTCTCGCGGTTCAGCTTCTTGCGAAAGAGGCCGGCCTTTGCGGGCCGACCCTTGAAGGGGAATATCAAAGCCAAATCGATATCGTCCCGCTGTTTGAGACGATCCCGGATCTTCGTTCGGCCCCTCAGATTATGGCCGGTCTATTCAAAAACAGCGCCTACCGGAAACATCTCGACGCCCGGAAGAGAGAACAGGAAGTCATGCTCGGCTATTCGGACAGCGGCAAGGACTCCGGCATCCTCACCTCCAATTGGGAGCTTTACAAGACTCAAAAAAACCTTTCCGAGGCCGCCGCGCTTCATCGGGTCGATTTGACCCTTTTTCATGGAAGAGGCGGAAGCGTCGGCCGCGGCGGAGGCCCCACCCACCGGGCGATCCTGGCGCAGCCGCCGCAGACCGTGCTGGGGAGGATCAAGATTACCGAACAGGGAGAGGTCATCTCATCGAAATACGCCAATCAAGGGACCGCCGCCCATCACCTGGAGCAGCTCGTCACGGGGGTCCTCAAGGCGACCTTCGGGGTCGGTTCCTCTCCACGCGCGTCCAAAGAGACGGCGCGTTACGAAGCGGCGTTCGAGGAGATCTCTTCCATCGCCTACCCCCTTTATCGCGACCTTGTCCGGCGCCCCGAGCTCTTCCGCTATTTTCAAGAGGCGACCCCTATTTCCGAAATCGGTCATCTCAAGATCGGCTCCCGCCCCGCATATCGACATGGGGCGCAAACCCTCGCTGACCTGCGCGCCATCCCCTGGATTTTTTCTTGGACGCAGAACCGGAGCCTCTTAGGGGGATGGTTTCCCGTGGGGTCGGCCCTTAAAACATTTCTCGACAAGAACCCGGCCGTTCATGGCCCCCTTTTGCGCAAGATGTACCGGTCTTGGCCGTTTTTCAACAACCTGATCGACAATATTCAAATGTCGCTGGCGAAGTCCGACATGCCGATCGCGCAACATTACGCGGAGTTGGTCGCCGACCCCGTTTTGAGAAAAACCATTTTCGGGAAGATTCAGGAAGAGCACGCCCTCACCGTCGAAATGATCCGCCGCGTCACCCAATCGAAGGCGATCCTTGAAAACGATCCCGCGTTGAGACGGTCGATTCAACTCCGAAACCCTTTTATCGACCCGATCCACTACATTCAGGTGAAACTGATCCGGGCGCTTCGTTCCGGGAAAATGAATTCCAAGGAGCGGGAGAAACTGATCCACACGGTCCTGCTGACCATCAATTGCATCGCCACCGGGATGAGAAACACGGGATAAGTTGAAGGCGGGGGCCGGGGGTCAGGGGTCGGTCAAAGAAAATCAAACTCTATGATTAAAACAGAAGCTCCGAAAGCAACTTTCCCGCCGCGAGAAAAAGAATGACGCCGAGAAGCCATTGAAGCGCGCGCGGCGGCAGGCGAAAAGCCCCGGAGCGGGCGCCGATCATCCCGCCAATGAACACCGAGAGCGCCAACGGACCCAAGAGGGACCATTCCCCCTCTCCACGATAAAGAGATGGGAGAAGCCCGGCCGCGGAATTGACGACGATGAAGGCCGCCGACGTCCCCGCCGTCCGCTTTGGATCGGCCCAACCGAGCAACAAGAGAACCGGGCTTAAGAAGATTCCTCCGCCGATCCCTGTTATTCCCGCCGCAAATCCTAAAAGAAGTCCGACCGGAAGTCCTATTTTCCAACGAAGGGAAGAGGGAGGGAAGTCGACGGGACGCCAGGGGGAAAAGACAAAAAACATCCGGATCGACGCCGCAAGGAGGGTCGCGAAAAGGAGCATGGAAAAGGCGCGCGAGGAGAGATGAAGCTGCGCCCCGAGAAAGGCGGCCGGGATGGAAGTCAGGATAAATGGGAGAAGGAGCCGAAAAGAGAAATGTCCCGCCCGATGAAAGTAAAACCATCCCAACGCCGTAACGAAGATATTCAGCGCCAGGACGATCGGCGCAATCGCGGGGCGGGAAAATCCGGCCAGGACCAATATCGCCAAGTACCCTGACGCCCCCCCATGTCCGACCGAGGAGTAAAGAAGGGCGATCAAGAAAAAGGCAATCGAAAGTAAGAGCGGCTCAGTCATCTGTATAATATGTGAGGGCCTGTGGGAGAATTCGTTAACCGTTAAACGTTATTCGTTATTCGGAAAGAAAAGTTCTGCCGTTTAACGAATCACGATTCACGAATAACGTCCTCTGCCCTCCCAATGCCCCCACGCCCCGCGCTCGCATCGGCCGTAGGGGCGATTCGCGAATCGCCCCTACATGATCCTTATCCCGGTCCCCGGCCCCTTATGGACCTTCTC
>DATDON010000364.1:0-8889 GCA_035293225.1 Candidatus Manganitrophaceae bacterium | reverse complement strand
CGATCCTCGACGCGGGCCTTGCCCCTTCCTACGCGGAAGTGACGCTCCTCCCGCAAACCTATATCCGGTTGGAGGGAAAAGAGGCCGAGCAGATGCTGCGCCTGATGGAGATGTTGGAAGACCACGACGATGTTCAAAATGTCTACGCCAATTTTGACATACCGGATGAAATCATAGCGAAGGTCGCCGCCGGGTAAAGAGTGTGAGACGTGAGAATGAATAAGGTTAAGAACTTCCTAAATCTTGACCTCAACCTCAATTTTGTCCCTCAACCTTAACCTGATTTTAAGCTCTTTTGGATGGGCTTGCATGCGTATCTTAGGGATCGATCCGGGGATTGGGGTGACGGGATATGGGATCCTGGATGAAACTTCTTCCGGACTGGCTCTCAAAAGATCAGGCGAGATTCGAACCGCCGCTCAACATCCCTTTTCGAAGCGTCTCAAACATCTTTTTGACGGCATTCTCGAAGTCATGGATCAAGACCTGCCGATCGCGGTCGCGCTCGAAGACACCTTCCTTGCGAAAAATTTTAAGTCGGCTTTAAAATTGGGCCAGGCGAGGGGGATGGCCCTCTTGGCGGCGGAGTTCCATCATCTTCCGGTCTTCGAATACAGTCCCACGGCGGTCAAGATGGCGGTGGTCGGTTACGGCGGGGCGACCAAGGATCAGGTTCAGCAGATGGTCAGCCGCTTTCTCCAACTTCCTAAAATATTGACATCGGAGCATGAGGCCGACGAGGTCGCCGTCGCGATCTGCCACGCCCACTCCGCCCGATTTCAGGAGAAGGTTCGCGCGTCGGAAAAGGAACCGCTGACCCGGTAGGGTGTGGGTCAGTAGGGGCGATTCGCGAATCGCCCCTACGCCGCACGGGCCCCATATATACACGGGCCCCCACATATAAAGGAAGGAAATGATCGCTTCGATTGCCGGAATCCTCAGCGATAAATCGCCGACCTCTCTCATCGTCGAGGTTCAGGGGATCGGCTATGAGATTTTTGTCCCCTTGAGCACTTTCTACCATCTCCCGGAGACCAAAGAGAGCGTCTCGCTGAATATTTACACCCATGTCCGGGAAGACGCCATCCAACTCTACGGTTTTTCCTCCACTCTCGAGAAGAAGGTTTTTTTGCTCCTCTTGGGGATTTCAGGGGTTGGGCCGAAACTGGCGTTGAATATTTTGTCGGGGATGGAATTATCGGAGCTCGTTCAGGCGCTTCGTGAGGGGAACGTCGAGAAGTTGAGGGCGATTCCGGGGGTCGGCCCCAAAACGGCGGGACGCCTGGTTTTGGAGCTGAAGGAAAAGGTCGCCTCCTTGAACCTGGTCGGTCTTGAATCCTCCGCGCCGGCCTCCGGCGGAGAAAATAAGATCGCGGAGGACACCCTTTCGGCGTTGATCAATCTCGGCTATAACCGCGTTGAGGCCAAACGGGCGATCGACCAGATCTTCAAAGAGGAGAGCTCGGACGCCTTGGACTCCGTGGAAGGGTTGATCAAGAAAGTCTTAAAGAAATTAGCGAAGGGATGACATGTCGGAGCGGATTTTAACGACCCAGTTGAACGACGAGGAGAAGCGGATCGAGGCGAATCTTCGTCCGACCTCTCTGGATGAATATGTCGGCCAGAAGACCGTCAAGGAGAATCTGAAAATCTATATCGAGGCGGCGAAGAAGCGGGGGGATGTGTTGGATCATGTGATTTTTTACGGTCCTCCCGGTCTCGGCAAAACGACCCTCGCCAACATCATCTCTCGAGAGATGGGGGTCAATATCAAGGCGACCTCCGGACCGGCGGTGGAGCGCCCCGGCGATCTGGCCGCGATCTTGAGCAACCTCTCGGAAGGGGACGTCTTCTTTATCGATGAGATTCACCGGCTTCACCCCGCGGTGGAGGAGGTCCTCTATCCCGCCATGGAGGACTTTCAGCTCGACCTGATCATCGGCCAAGGCCCTTCGGCCCGGACCCTCAAGTTGAACCTTCCACGGTTCACCCTGATCGGGGCGACGACCCGCGTCGGTCTCTTGACCTCCCCGCTGAGGGACCGATTTGGGGTGATCAGCCGGCTTGAATTTTATCGTCCTGAAGAGCTGGAGCAGATCGTCCTTCGCTCTGCGAGGCTGCTGAATATCTCCATCGAACGCTCCGCCGCCCTGGAGATCGCCTCTCGAACGCGCGGCACCCCTCGAATCGCCAACCGGATCTTGCGGCGTGTTCGAGACTTCGCCGAGGTGAAATCAGACGGCCGAATCGATCTGGAAGGCGCCCGGCAGGCGCTGGCGCAGATGGAGATCGATTCCGCCGGTTTTGACGGCATGGATCGAAAACTCCTCCTCTTGATTATTGAAAAATTCGGCGGGGGACCGGTCGGGGTCGAGACCCTGGCGACCGCCGTCGGCGAGGAGAAAGAGACATTGGAAGATGTTTATGAGCCGTTTCTGATCCAGGGAGGGTATCTTGACCGAACCGCGCGCGGCCGGATGGCGGCCGATAGGGCGTATCAACATTTCGGCCTCAAACGGCCGGAGAACGGCCAGCCGCGCCTCTGGTAAGGTAAAAAGACGTTATTCGTTATAAGTGAATCGTTAAACGTAGAAGATGAAACCGCGCCTGTTTTAACGATTAACGGCTCCTGGAGATCGGATGTACACGGTTGGTATTTTAACCATCAGCGACAAGGGGGCGGCCGGAAAAAGAGAGGACGCCGGCGGGCTCCTGTTGCATCAACTGGTGGAACGGCTTCCCGGCAAGGTGGTCGTCTATCAGGTCGTTCCGGACGAGGAGGAGGCGATCCGGAGCGGGCTCCTCTCCTTCTGCGACGAGTGGGGAGTCGAACTCGCGATCACCACCGGCGGGACCGGGGTCTCTCCCCGCGACGTCACCCCGGAGGCGACCCTTCAGGTCATCGAACGTCTCATCCCGGGGATGGGCGAAATCATGCGGATCGAAGGGTTCCGAAAAAACCCTCGCGCCATCATCTCCCGAGGCGTCGCCGGTATCCGCAAAAAAACCCTCATCATCAACCTGCCAGGCAGCCCCCGCGCGGTCCGGGAAAACTTCGAACTGCTTCTCCCTTCCCTCTCTCACGCCATCGATAAGATAAAAGGGGACGACGCAGAGTGCGGCGCTCCTTAAATTTTCCTTGAAAATTAGTTTTCTTCGGCTTGAAGGCGTTTGATCTCTTTTTTAATCTCGATTTCGGCGAGCGCAGGGACGACCTCCCAAGCGATTTTTTCGAGGATGGAAGCGATTTTTTCTTTCATGACAGGCGATTCAATGAGGGAGGGGAGCGTCTCGCGTGCGACCTTTTCAACCGCTTCCGAGACGCTTTTCCGGATGGCGATCTCTAGTTCGGTACGATCCACCGGCGGAGCGGAGAGGGGAGCGTCCTGTTGAATCCCGGTTCCGTCCGTCTCGGGAGCGGGGGAGACGCCGGTCGAAACGGAAGAGGCCGGCTCTTCTTCTTCAAGAGGGGGGGCTTCCGGAAGCGGCTCCCGCGGAGAGGTCATTTCAGTCATGGGGGGCAATTGGAAATGTTGCGTTTCCTCCATCGTCTCTTGGGAGACTTCTTGGGGAGCCTCGCCGGGTTGAACGGCTTCCGGCGCCGTCGGCGCGGCCGGCTCTATTCTGATTTCCTGGGTTGTTTCGGAAGGGGCCAGCGCGCCGGGGCTGGACCAACCGAGAAGCTCCTCGATTTTAACCGCCTCGTTTCCCGGATTCGAAAACTGTTCGGAAAGTTGGGTCTCATCTTTTTTGGAAAGGGCGTTGAGATCCATCATCACGGTTTCGGAGGTTCCCGTCTGCCGCTTCACCTGTTCGACCAATTCCTTGGAATCGATCGGTTTTTTGAGGAAAGCTTGAATTCCGGCCGATTCCAACTGCGCGGGATCGTACGTCTCGGTCGAATTGATGAGAAGCGCGATCGGAATTTCTTTCAGGCGCTCCTTTTGCCTTATCTTTTGGATAAAAGTGAAGATGTTCATCCCCTCCAGATTAAAATCGGCGAGGATGAGATCGGGCGGGTTTTTCAGGGCGATATCGAGAGCGGAGAGGCCGTTGTCAACAGGGGTGACTTCAAACCCCTCTTTTCGGAGGGTCAACTCAACCAGCTTTTGAACCGCCAGGTTATCGTCGATCAACAACACGCGTCGCGGCATTTCCCCTCCCAGGAACGGGCAAACCGTACCATATCCGATTTTTAATGTCAAGGCGACGGCGGCTTACTTCCGAAGCGCCCGCTCCGAAAAGAGGGCATCCTGAAGGCCGACGTTCACCTTCACATCCTCCAATTCAACGAATGTCTTTCTGGAAGAATCGGCGCTGAAGATTTGAGAAGATTTCCAGACAAAGTGGCGGCCGATGAGGGTCCAGTCGATCCATTGCGTTTTAATCAGTTTTCCCTCTTCCGAAAAGTAGTCGATCCTTCGAACGGTTCCATCTTTTTTGGCGATATAATACCGTCTTTTTCCATAAAGACTCTTCTTGATCGGCCTGCTTTCAACGACATAACAAAGTTCGCCTCGGACCGGTTCATCGACCAAAAGCCGATGCTGATCCTGCTCTACGCTACGCCGCCGCATATCTTCGAAAAGGAGATCCGAGTCCTCTTCTTTGCCGTGAAGATGCCTTCCATGTTGGATCCGTCGGACCTGCCGAAGCTCCGGAAGATAGAGCCAGAGATCGGCCTTCTCTTCATCCACATTTTCCCAAATCAGGAACTTGATCCCTCTATCGTTTTCGGGCGCTTCGGTGACCAGGAGTGATTTGCTGGTGATCTCTTCTCTGCCGAAGTTATTTTTCCAATAAAGCCTGAAGACCGTCTTCTTTTCCTCTCCATGGAGATCCACGACGCGAAAGATGACCCGCGCGGTCTGATCGTCCGCCTCATACATCCGCTTGTTCGACGCCTTGATGATCGCCTCGGCCGAAGGCCCCGGTTTGCCGGGGGTCTCTTCTCCCCAGGCGGGGCAGAAAGGGAGACCCCCTAATAAGACCCAAACGTAGACAAGTTTAGAAATTTTCTTCAGAGTCGGATTTTCCATGCATATTCCCATATCCGGACGCCGGGCGGAAAAAACGTCCTTTTTTGAAGGTATCAAAGTTCCCCTGAATCGTCAAATCATTCCTCTGAATCGAATTGACAAAAGATTTTTTTTCTTTTATGATCCGCCAAAATGATCGAGACTTTTCCCTATGACGGTTAAATCGAAGTCGAACCGGGTGGCGTTTATTCTCTCCGGCCTCATGCCGGGGCTGGGACAATTCTACAATCAAGATTGGTTGAAAGGGATCGGCTTTTTTATAGGGGCGATCGTGATGACCGAAATCTCCCTTTCCGGAATAAGCTGGGAGATGATTTTCAGAGGCGACACGCCGGTTTCGTTCGGCTCTCTTCTCTTTCGGTTGGCCGCTTTGGCCGCCTTTTGGATCTGGAGCATCGTCGACGCCGACCGGTCCGCCCAGAGAAAAAACGCCGCCGCTTCCTCCTCTCAACTTTCTTGACCTCTCTTTTTGGGTCTCCGTTTTACCTGTTTTATCCCGCGATACGGAATATGGTACAATTATGAAATTAGGGGCCGGCCCATATTTTCTTTAAGGAGCGACAAGTGGACGCGTTGCAAATGCTTCAGGGTAAAGTCGTGGAAATCGTCTACCAAGGGGTTCTTTACAAGGGGAAATTAGTCGGCGCGAGCGAGAGCGAAGTCTATTTGCAGACTGTGAACGATTGGGTCACGTTGCCGATGGAGGATATCACCGACGTCCGGGAAGCGGGTTGAGCGAGGGGATCATGGAGCGTGAAGAGAGGGAGTTTGAAGCGCGCCGGTCGGAGGGGGAGAGGGGAATGGGTGTCCACTCCTCTCAAGAGGATTCTCTGTTAGGGAGCGGCTATTCTCGACAGGAGGGGGCGCTGGACGTCACTGAGGGAGAGGCGCTTTCGAATAGAACGGTCCATTTTATGATCCCAACCCTCCTTTTCTTTTTGACCTTGTTGACGACGGTGCTTGCAGGGACCTATCAGGAGGGGGGAGATCCATGGCGCCATCCGTCCGACCTGGCGCGGGGAATTCCATTCTCCTTCACCCTCATGTCGATCCTTTTCATTCACGAGATGGGACATTATTTGACGTCAAAACACTACGGCGTGAGAACAACCCCTCCTTATTTTATTCCCGGCCCCTGGTTTCCTTTCGGAATCGGGACATTCGGCGCCTTTATCCGGATGCAGTCTCCGATATTAAAAAAGAACGCTTTGCTCGATATCGGAGCGGCCGGTCCCCTCGCCGGATTCGTCGTGTCGATTTTCGCGGTTGGAATCGGACTCCACTCCTCCAAAATTATACAGGTAGAGGAGGGGACGGCCCTTCTTCGGTTGGGAGATCCCCTCATGTTTTCCTTTCTGGCGGGCCTCCTCGGCAAGGTCCCTCCGCCCGGTTATGATGTGGCGCTCAATTCCGTCGCGTTCGCCGGATGGATCGGTCTCTTCGTCACCTCCCTTAATTTGTTGCCGATCGGCCAATTGGATGGGGGGCATATCGCCTACGCCCTTCTCGGACGGAAGCAACGCTTTCTCTCGATCGGGATGGTCTTCTTTTTGATTGTATTGGGGACCATCGGGTGGACAGGATGGTATATCTGGGCGATCTTGACCGCCCTTCTGGGTATTCGCCATCCCCCCATTATTGACGAAGAAGCGCGACTGGACTTGAAACATCAAGTGGTCGGGTGGGCCTCGATCTTCCTGTTTGTCGTCACCTTCATGCCCGTCCCCTTCAAGGTCGGGTAAGACTAAAAGTCCTTTTGTCGCGGGGAGCTTTAATGCTCAATCGGGCGGATCGATCCATTCGATGAGAGGGGGAGCGGTAAAGGCGCTCTCCTCCAGTTTACAGAAAATATCGACCAATTCCGGGTCGAACTGTTTCTCCTTATATCGCCGAAGCTCCTCTTTCGCTTCAGACAAGGTGACTTTTTCTTGGTAGGGGCGGTCTGAGGTCATGGCGTCCACGGTGTCGGCGATCGCGATGATCCTAGAGTAAAGTGGAATATTCTCTCCGGAGAGTCCCTTCGGATAGCCGGTTCCATCCCACCATTCATGATGATGCAAAATGGAGGTCAGGATCAGCGGCGCAAGTCCGATCGCCTCCAAGATTTTGACCGCGTTGCCCGGGTGGGCTTTAATCAATTCAAACTCTTCTTCGGAAAGATTGCTCTCTTTTTTAAGGATATCGTCGCTGCTCCCGATCTTTCCGATGTCGTGCAGAATGCTGGCGATGACCAAATCTTGAGTCTGCGTCTTCGTCAGTCTCGTTTCTTTCGCGATCAGGGCCGCGTACCGGGCGACTCCGGAGGAGTGGCCTCTGCTGAATTTATCTTTGATCTCGATCGCGGCGACGAGGGCCTGAAGCGTTCTTAAATAGCTGTTTTTAATCGCGCGATAGAGCCGCGCGTTTTCAATGGCGACCGCCGCCTGACCGCAGAAGATGGAGATCAATTCCAAATCGCTTTCGCCCAAGGGGCGGCCGGGGTTGAATTGGGAGAGATTCAATACCCCGATCACTTTTTTCCGAATCATGATCGGCGTCGCCAAGCCTGAGGCGATCTTCTCATCGTCCAAAAGGTCTTTAAGGTGAGGATTTTGTTCCAATCCCCCTTGGATCAGGATCGGTTCTTTTTTTTCAACCGCCATCCCTGCGATCCCCTTTCCGATCGGTTTTTTTAATTTGCTTTCGATCAACGCTTCAAAGCCGGTGGTGGCCTTGACCTCCAGCTCTCCGGTTCTTTCGTTTAATAACATGATGCTGACCCGGTCGACTTTGACCTCCTTCTTGACCAATTCGACGATGAGGTTCAAAAGCTGGTAGAGGTCGGTCTGGAGCATGAGGGTCTGGCTGAATTGGAACAGCGGCATCAACGATTTCATTCTGATATTCTCTTGGCGCAGCCTGAATTTCTCGAGGGCGTTCTGAATCGCGCTGATCATCTCCTGCCGCGTGAAAGGTTTTAAGACGAACCCCATGGCGCCGACTTTGAGCGATTCAATGGCCGTGGTAATGGTCCCGTGGCCGGTAATCACGACCATGATGATCTCAGGCTTGAGCGATTTAGCCACCTTCATCAATTCCAGGCCGCTGATCCCGGGCATCCGAATATCCGTCAGGAGAATGTCAAAGGAGGCCTGTTCCAGCAGTTTGATCGCCTGCGTCGCCTGAGAGGCGATTTCAACCTGGCACCCCTCGGCGGTCAGGAATCTGCGCGCCAATTCTAAAATCGTCTTTTCATCGTCAACAACCAAAATTCTCTCATTAGCCATTTTGTTTCTCTGTCCCATGATAAGAGTAGAGGGGTAATTTCACGGTAAAAGTGGTCCCTTTGTTCAGCTCGCTTTCAACCTCAATCCTTCCGCCGTGTTTTTCGATAATGTTGTAGCTGATGGAGAGCCCCAGACCGGTTCCCATCTGGCGGCCTTTTGTGGTGAAGAAGGGATCGAAGATGTTTTTGATGTGATCCGGATGAATTCCCATCCCCGAGTCCCTGAATTGAATGGTGACCATCTCCGACGATCGAATTTTTTGATCGAGAGGATGGCCGTTCGCCAAAAGGGTTTTATCCTGCGAAAGCGTGGTTTGAATCTGCAAATGACCCCCATTCGGCATGGCGTCCAGCGCGTTTTTGATCAAGTTGATGAACACCTGTTTAAGCTGGTCGGTGTCGGCGTAAACCAGGGGGGTGACTTTTGCGTATTCTTCCGAAATTTTGTGGTTGGATGTTTTGGCTTGATACCGTACCAGGATAAGAGTGTTTCGTATGGCCTCATTGACATCGATCGGCTCTTTCTTGGATCCGTGGGATCGGGAGAAATCGAGCAGGTTTCTGACGATCTGGCGGGATCGAAGG
>DATDON010000363.1:0-2024 GCA_035293225.1 Candidatus Manganitrophaceae bacterium | reverse complement strand
GCCTTTCAAATACCAATTTACATCGATTTCGGGGCGTGGTAAAATCAAAAATTCCAAATCATTTTTTGAGAGCGCATAACTTATGAAAGATCAGAAGATCGTCATCAAAGGGGCGCGGGAGCATAATCTGAAGAATATCGATCTGGAGATTCCTCGGGATCGGTTGGTGGTGATTACGGGGCTTTCGGGGTCGGGGAAGTCTTCGTTGGCGTTCGACACCATCTACGCGGAGGGTCAGCGCCGGTATGTCGAGTCGCTCTCGGCTTACGCGCGGCAGTTTTTGGAGCAGATGGACAAGCCGGACGTCGATGTCATCGAGGGGCTTTCGCCGGCGATCTCCATCGAGCAGAAGACGACCAGCAAAAACCCCCGTTCGACCGTCGGGACGGTGACCGAAATTTATGATTATTTCCGTCTCCTCTTCGCGCGGGTCGGTCGGCCGTTCTGTTACAAGTGCGGAAAAGAGATTACGGCTCAGACCGTCCAGCAAATGGTCGATACGATCGTCCGCTTCCCAAAAGGGGAAAAGATTCAGATCCTGGCGCCCCTGATCCGGGGGCGGAAAGGGGAGTATAAGAAGGAGCTTCTCGCCGTCCGGCAGAAGGGGTTTGTCCGGGTCCGGATCGACGGGAAGATGATCGATCTTTCGCAAGAAGGCGCCTCGCCGATCCAGGATAAAAACAAGAAGCACACGATCGAGGTGGTGATCGACCGGCTGGTCCTCAAGGAGGGTCTGGAGCGGAGACTGGCCGACTCGCTCGAACTGGCGGCGAAGATGGGGGAGGGGATCGTCGTCATCTTGAAAGAAAAAGAGGAGATTCTCTTCTCCGAACACCTTGCCTGTGTCGATTGCGGCGTCAGTTATCCGGAGATCGAGCCGCGCGTCTTCTCGTTCAACTCGCCGCACGGCGCCTGTCCCGCCTGCGACGGCCTGGGGACCACCCTCGACATCGACCCGAACCGGGTCGTTCCGAACAGACAGCTCTCCCTCCGGGAGGGGGCGATCCGTCCTTGGGAGCGGCGGAGTTCGATGTTTTATTATCAGCTTCTGGAAGCCCTCTCGGCCCATTTCGGTTTCGACCTCCGAACCCCTTTCCGGGAGCTTTCGCCGGAGCGCCAGAAGGTGATCCTCTACGGGTCGGGCTCGGAGGAGATTCGATTTTATTACGACAAGGACGGGCGCCGGGAATTTTACCGCCGGCCGTTTGAAGGGGTGATTCCGAATCTGGAGCGCCGCTACAAAGAGACCGAATCGAGCTACATGCGGAGCGAGATCGAAGAGTACATGGGGATGAATCCCTGCTCGGTATGCAATGGAAACCGCCTGAAGCCGGAGAGCCTGGCGATCAAAATCGACGGGAAGTCGATCTCCGATCTGACCCGGTATTCCATTCAGGGGGCGCTCCAATTCATTTTAGACCTGCCGTTGAACGACAAAGAGCGGCTGATCGCGCAGCGGATCCTCAAGGAGATCCGGGAGCGGCTCGGCTTTTTGGTCAATGTCGGGCTCGACTATCTGACGCTCGACCGGGCGGCGGGGACCCTCTCCGGCGGGGAGGGCCAGCGGATCCGGCTGGCGACGCAGATCGGCTCCTCGCTCGTCGGCGTCCTTTACATTCTGGACGAGCCGAGCATCGGCCTCCACCAGCGGGACAACCTCCGGCTGCTGCACACCCTCCGCCGTCTTCGCGACCTGGGCAATACGGTCTTGGTCGTGGAGCACGATGAGGAGACGATCGTCGCCGCCGATTGGGTGATCGACATGGGGCCGGAGGCGGGGATTCACGGCGGCGAAGTCGTGGCCCAAGGGACCCCGCAGGAGATCGCCGCCGACAAGCGCTCTCTGACCGGCCGGTATCTCTCCAAGGAGCTTTCGATCACCCTTCCTCCCCGCTGGCGGGAGGCGAAGGGATTTTTGAAGATCAAAGGGGCGGCCGAACATAACTTGAAAAAGATCGACGTCGATGTCCCGCTCGGCCTCTTCACCTGCGTCACGGGCGTTTCCGGGTCGGGAAAATCGACCC
>DATDON010000362.1:0-4977 GCA_035293225.1 Candidatus Manganitrophaceae bacterium | reverse complement strand
GGTAGGGGTCGCGGGGAGGGGGTGGGTGGTGTCGATCCATATTCCCTTCACGACACCCGGCGAACTGCCGGCGTTTCTGTACTGCAACTGTGTGCCGATCCAGTTCCCGCCACCCACTCGATTCAGAAAGTCTTCCAGGTAGGCTTGGTACTTTATGCTGGAAAGACCAGTAGATATATCATTGAAACCATTTTGCCAGTCGATCCCCCAGTAGGTGATGTACAAGTTCGGACCTGTCAGCACCTGACCACTGTGGTCGATAAGATTGTCGACGGCGAAAACGGGTGCGGCTCCCATTATACTGATGGCAAGAAACCATGCGGCCACCGCCGCGCATTTTTGCATTCGAGCCGCGCCAAATCCGTTCTGTAAGTTTATAGGTCTGATCTCCACTCCCTTTCCTCCCGACTTAACCTCAAAATACCCGGCCGGCGTTCACGGAGTGAGCGCCTTTATGGTATTTAGTAACAATATGGCAAGGAGAGTAGCAGGCTGGAAAAATGATGTCAAGAGAAAACTTAGTACCCAGGAACAGAGATAGACACATCTCCTGGATTCCCGCTTTCGCGGGAATGACGAAATAGAACGCTTAAGACTCGCACTAGGTTTTAAATTAGGGACACATCCCGTTTTCTTGTGGGATAAATTAGTGGGGCGCCCAAATGAAAATCTCCGCTCGCGTCATTGAAAGCAGGGATATTTTAAAATTTAATAAGTTTTAAAAATAACGCTTGACACTTTTTATTTCCGTGTTATACAATCCGGCCATTGTATCCGCAAGCCGTGATGATATTCGAAATGGCGTTCATGGCGAAGTATCGATGACCCATTGCGGTTCTTTGTTGCAGAAGCAACAATATTTGCGTATCCCGGGGCGGAGTCCCTCAAATACAATATGGAGGATTTAAGAAATGCCAAAAGGTCGTGTAAAGTGGTTCAACGCCAGCAAGGGTTATGGATTCATTACGCAGGAGGATGGTCACGATATCTTCGTCCACTTCACCGCCATCCAGGGGGAAGGGTTTAAGTCCCTCGAAGAAGGACAGGAAGTGGAATTCGAGGTGACCTCTGGCGCCAAGGGGCCACAAGCGGCTAACGTTACAAAGGTTTAGTTTCAAATAGGGACAAAAAGGGCCTCAAGAATGGATGTTCTTGGGGCCTTTTTTGTCTAAAGTCCGATCGCCTCTTTAAAAGGCTGATCGCAGTGACGGCAGGTCACGATATCGTACCCCTCCCCCGACGTGAGATGACAGCGAAATTCGGGAGAAGCCCCCTTTTGGCCGCAGAAGGGGCACTCGGCCTCTTGAAGACGCCGTTCCGCTTTCTCGTCGCGCTTTTCGGCGACCGCCCCTAGCGCAACAACCTTCATTTTAAAATCGCACCGCCGGCATTGGGCGACCCACTCCGGCCCCTCTGCGCCCGAACCGGCGGCGCCTTCTACACTGAATTGGGCGCTTGCGCAAACAGGACAGGAGACCTGGTTCAACTTTTTTTGAACGTCTATCGGTCGGATGGCGACTCGCTTCCCTAAATCTGATGCGCTTTGATAAGATCGTTCGGCGCCGGACCGATCAGCGGCGACTTTGAAACCATTACGAAATGATCTCCCCGCTTCGCCAATTTCCCCAAGGTGACCGCCTTGGTAAATCCCTTGAAAATATCGTCGGTGCTTTTCAGCATCGGCATGCTGCGCGGCGTCACCCCCCAATAGAGGCTCATCCTGCGCTCCGTTTCGGGCTGGGGGGTAAACGCCAAGATCGGAATGGTGGGGCGATATTTGGAGAGGCGGAGGGCCGCGGCGCCCGAAAGGGTGGAGGTGACGATCGCCTTGGCGTTCATTTGTGAGGCGAGCTGACAGGCGGCCGCGCTGACCGCCTTGGCGACGGAGAGCCCCTGTTTCTGGCGGGCGTCCCGGACCGGAGGCCGCTCCTCCGCCGCCATGATGATTCTCGCCATCATCTTGACCGCCTCCACCGGATATTTTCCGGAAGCGGTCTCGGCCGACAACATCACCGCGTCGGTCCCGTCCAAAATCGCGTTCGCCACGTCGGACGCTTCGGCGCGCGTCGGCCGGGGATGGGAGACCATCGACTCCAGCATCTGCGTCGCCGTAATCACCGGAATCTGCGCCTCGTTCGCCTTTTTGATGATCTCTTTTTGGAGAAGGGGAACCTGTTCGGGGGGGAGCTCGACCCCCAGATCCCCTCTTGCGACCATCACCCCGTCGGCCACCTGAATGATCTCATCCAGATGCCGAATCGCTTCCGCCTGCTCGAGCTTTGCGATGATCGGGACGCTCTTTTTGATTTTTAAAAAAAGTTTTTTGACGGAAAGAATATCCCCGGCCGATCGGACCATCGACAGGGCGACATAATCGACCCCGTGGGCCAAACCGAATTCCAAATCGCTGACATCTTTCGGGGTGAGGAAAGGAAGGCCGAGCGCCCTGCCGGGAATGTTGATCCCTTTATGGGGCTGCAACGTCCCCCCTTCCACGACACGGCAATGAATCTCCCCCCGCCGGATTCCAACGACGCGCAGCTCGACCTGGCCGTCGTTAATCAAGATCGCGTCGCCGGGACGGACTTTCCTGCTGAGCTGTGGATAATTGGTCGAGACCGCCTCTCTTGTCCCGAGAATTTGTTTTGAGGAAAGGATAAAAGGGGCTCCTTTTTTCAGGAAGTAAGAGTCTTCTTTGAGCGCCCCGATCCGAATCTTCGCCCCTTGGATATCTTGGATGATCGCGACCGGCTTTCCCTTTTTTTCCGAGATGCGCCGGATCCGCCGGATACTCTCTCCATGCTCTTCTTGAAGGCCATGCGAGAAGTTAAGGCGAATCACATCGGCGCCGGCGGCGATGAGCTGAACGATGCGCTCTTCGGATGCGGTCGCCGGACCGAGGGTGCAGACGATTTTTGCGCGCCGTTTCGATATCATTTCAGGTTCAACGCCATAAACTTCAACTCCGTCATCTCTTCGATGGCGTAGCGCAACCCTTCCCGCCCGAAACCCGACTCCTTGATTCCGCCGTAAGGCATGTGATCGATCCGATAAGTCGGAACATCGTTGACGATCAATCCCCCGACCTGGATCTCCTCAAAGGCGTGAAAAATTTCTTTGATATCCCTCGTAAAGAGCCCGGCCTGAAGCCCGTAAGGAGAGTCATTCATCCGTTGGATCGCGTCTTCGAACCGCGTGTAGGGAGTGACGGTGACGAGAGGGCCGAAGACCTCCCGGCGATTCACTTCCATTTCCGGTTTCGTCTCCGTCAACACCGTCGGCTCCAGCAGGGCGCCGCTCCTCTTCCCTCCGATTAAAACCTTGGCCCCCTGCGAGAAGGCCTCCTGAATCCAACCATCGAGCCGCTCCGCGGCCTTTTGATCGACCATCGATCCCATCGTGGTCTTTTCATCCATCGGGTCGCCGATTTTCAACGATTGGATCAGCGGGATGAACAGATCGAGAAACGGCCGGTAAATCTTTTCCTGAACGAAGATCCGCTGGACGGAGATGCAGACCTGGCCGGAATAAGAAAAAGCGCCGACCAGGCACCGCTTCGCCGCGTAATCGAGATCGGCGTCGGAATGGATGATCACCCCCGCGTTCCCCCCCAGCTCGAGGATCACCCGTTTCTTGTTCGCCTTCTCCTTCAAATACCAACCGACCGCCGCGCTTCCGGTGAAACTGAATATCTTCATCCGCGGATCGACGACGATCTTCTCGGCCAGGTCGTTGGGGCAGAAGAAGACGTTCACCGCGCCATCCGGAAGCCCGGCCGTTGAAATGATCTCCGCCAGAAGCAGGGCGGTCAACGGGGTCTTCGGCGCCGGCTTCAGGATGATTGAATTGCCGGCCGCCAGCGCCGGAGCGATTTTGTGGGCGACCAGGTTCAACGGAAAATTAAAGGGAGAAATGCCGATCACCGGGCCGACCGGAAAACGCCGCGCCACCCCCACCCGGCCTTCCGACCCCGCCAGGAGGTCGAGCGGAATGACCTCTCCCGGAATCCGCTTCGCCTCCTCCCCGGCGATCTGAAAGGTGTTGACCGCCCGATTGACCTCCCCGCGGGCGTCCGAGATCGGCTTCCCCGACTCCAGCGTAATCATCTTGGCGATCTCTTCCCGGCGGGCCGCGATACCTTCCGAAATCAGCCGGAGCGCCTCCGCCCGCCGGAAAGCGGGAAGCCGACGGGTCTCCTCGAAGGCCTTGACGGAAGAAGCGATCGCCTCTTCCACATCATCGGCCGACGCCGAATAGGCGCCGCCGACCGTCTCCCCGTTGTAAGGGTTGATCACCTCCAGTTTCTGGGAAGAGGTCTTCCATTTCCCCCCGATCCAAAATTTATATTCCCGGATCATTTCAAATCCCCTTCGATCGCCGCAGGATAGAACCAACGAGCTCCTTTGTGTTGATCATACTAAAAACAGATAGCGGAAGCAACCCTCGGCCGTCGGCGCGATTGCCTTTTAAAAACGAACATGCTATAGGTTAAATTCGAAAGGAAATCGTATGAAGCTTCGTTTGATGAATGGGAGTTTAGTTGGCGTCGCGGCGGGTTGGCTTCTTTTGTCGATCGCTCCTTCGGCCGCCCTGGCCGATTTCGTCGCCGACCAGTTCGTGACGATCAGCCGGGAGGATAACGACGGCTTTCTCCCCTCCAAAATTTACACGCAAGGCAAAAAGACGCGGATAGAGGTGTCGATGGCGGGACGAATCTCCGTCAATATTTCAAGGGGGGATAAGAAGCCTCCCGTTTTTTGGACCCTGGCCCCTGATGAAAAGATGTACATGGAGAGGATGGGAGAAGGGGGGGCGGCCGATCCGTTGATGGGAAGCTCGGGCGGGAAGATCGAAAAAACGTTCGTCGCGAAAGAAACGGTGGACGGCCATCCCTGCAACAAGTTTAAGATTTCGTGGAAAGATGACCTGGGAAAGCGCCGGAGCGGTTTCGCCTGGGAGGCGACCGATCTGACCGAC
>DATDON010000361.1:0-2270 GCA_035293225.1 Candidatus Manganitrophaceae bacterium | reverse complement strand
CCTTAAACCGTTCTTCTCCTCGATGTCGCCCGGTAAGCCCAAAGAAGAATGACGGCGCCCAAGATCGACATCAGGAACCCGCCCGCTTGTTGGTTCGAGTAGTAGAGTCCAAGAGCGCGGCCGATAAAGCCTCCCAGCAGGGCGCCGGCGATGCCGAGCAGGGTCGTCATGATGAAGCCTCCAGGGTCCGGGCCCGGCATCAGAAGCTTGGCCACCACTCCGACAATAGCGCCAAAAATAATCCAAACGATAATCCCGACCATTTTATCCTCCTTCTCTATTCTACGGTTTTTACTGTCTTCTTTTTTCTGATGATAACAGACAGAAGGTCCATTGACTATCGCTCCCAAAGGAGATCACTCTATAGAAGAAGAGGGGTCTCGGCGGAAGCCGTGTCAGGGCTCTCTATCCCCCATATGAAGGGTTCATTGTTTTAAGCGCCACTATCCCTCGCATTTTTTGCTTGATTCTCCGGTTTTTAAATGTTATAGATCAGATGGATTTGATTTAGAACCGATTCGCCTGAAGCTCTCCCCCGCCCGGATGGAGGCGGCGGCATTCGAGTTCCACTTCATCCAACCGTATTAAAATGACCCCGACCGAGATCGCCGACGGATGACTGAAGACGCTGATTCGACTTATAAAGGGCAAGACAAGGCGCTGGATGACCAGGATAAGGCGCTGGATGTCAAAGTCGGGAGCTTTGAGGGTCCCCTCGAGCTTCTCCTCCATCTGATCAAGAAAAATGAAATCAATATCTACGATATCCCCATCGCGCTGATCACCCGGCAATATATCGATACCCTCGACCTGATGAAGTCGTTGAATTTATCGATTGCGGGTGAATTTTTAGTGATGGCGGCGACGCTGATCCATATCAAATCGAAGATGCTTTTACCCGCCCCGGAATTGGATGAAGAGAAAGAGGAAGAAGACCCCCGGCAGGAGTTGGTGCGGCGTCTCTTGGAGTATCAGAAGTTTAAAGAGGCGGCGGGGCGTTTGGAAGAGAGAGAATCCCTCTGGCGCGACATTTTCCGGCGTGATCCGAGTCCTCCGGAGCTTCCGCCTGAAGAGGTTCCATTGGTCGATCTTGATCTCTATCATCTCCTCGACGCCCTGAAAAATGTCCTGGCCCGCCTTCCGGACAAAGAGGTTTTCCAAATCACCGTCGATGAGCTTTCCGTGAAAGACCGGATGCAGCTTGTCCTCGATCGGTTGGAGAGGAGCGAAAGCGTCCTCTTTGATCAGTTGTTTGAAGGGGTCGCGACGCGCCACGCCGTGGTGGTGACCTTTTTGGCCCTTTTGGAGGTGATCCGTCTCGGGTTGGTGTGTGTCCTGCAGAGCGAAGTCTGCGGGCCGCTTCGCCTCCTTAAAACGAATAACCTTTCAGCGGAGGTTGAACCGGATGGAAGATCATGAGATAAAGCCGATTATCGAAGCGTTGCTCTTTGTTTCGGGGGATCCGATCACCCTCGATCGGCTATCCGCGGTCCTCACCGGAGTGGATAAAAGAAAGTTGACGGCGCTGCTGAGAGAGCTGAAAGAGGAATACGAGCGCTCGAACCGCGGGCTTCAAATCGTCGATGTCGCGGGGGGGAGCCAGATCGCCACCCGACCTGAAATGGCGCCCTGGATTAAGGAGATGGAGAAGGTCAAGGCGGCTTCGCGCCTCTCAAAGCCGGGGTTGGAAACCCTCGCGATTATCGCCTATAAGCAGCCGGTGACCCGGGGAGAGATCGAGCAGATCCGCGGGGTCGACGCGGCCGGAGTGCTGAAGACGTTGATGGAGCGGAAATTGGTCAAGATCGTCGGACGAAAAGAGATCGCGGGCCGGCCGATGATGTATGGGACCACACGAGAGTTTTTGAACTACTTCGGACTTCCCGATTTGACCGCTTTGCCGACCCTCAAAGACTTTTCGGATGTGGCGGAGGCCCCGCGGGAGGGGGAGGCGCCGGCTCCGGCGAAGTCTTCCCCGCCGGAAGAAGGGGAGCGGCTGGAGGAAGGGGAGGGAAATTTGCAGGAGCAGGTGGGGGCGCTCTCGGGGGATTCCGTCGGGGAGCCTCAAGAAGAAGCAAGCTGATTTTTTCTTTTTTTTGTCTTATCTTACCTCATTAATCTTCGATTTTGATCTCTCCTTTCCGGCGCATCTGATACAAACGCAACAGATCGTATTATATCCCTTGTAGGGGCGGTCCCCTGTGGCCGCCCAGGGCAGGCACGGTTTGCGTTCTACCTCCAGCTTTCGTTTTACCTCCAGCTATTTCCCG
>DATDON010000360.1:0-4050 GCA_035293225.1 Candidatus Manganitrophaceae bacterium | reverse complement strand
CGATCCGTTTGATGTTGTCGATCGCCATGTGGAAGAAGGGCATGGAAGGTCCGCCGTTGAGAAGGTCATTCATCGGAACGCCGTCGATGAGCAACAAGACCCCCGTGGTACCCTGGTTTTTGATCCCCCTCACCTCGAATTCGAATCTCCCGTAGTAGCCGATCGTCGTTCCGAACCCGGGGACTCGGCGGAGGATATCGAGCAGATCTCTCGCCCCCATGTTCCGGATCTCCTCCTCCGTGACCACCGTGACAGTCGCCGGCGCCTTTTGGACCGACTGAAGACGTTTGGTCGCGATCATCACCTGATACTCTTCCTCAAAGAAAAGCATCTCCTCGCTTTTACCGGCATCCTCCCGGGCGGCCGTCGCGCTCGTCTCCAGAGGCGGCGCCTGTTCGGCAAGGAGGTCATTTTGGAAAAGAAAAGTCGAGATCAGAACGATAAAGAGAATTTTCAATCTCATCACACCTCCCATACGTTTGTAAGGCAACACGGCAGAGAGAACTCCTTCGGCCTTCCGGCGGGAGCGCCTTAATTGATGTCTCGGAAGAATAATGAACGGCCAAAGCATAACATAGACTGGTACTCTGTCAAGGGATGGGGTCAGCCATCGGGGAAGAAAACCGCCGGCCCTTCTCCTTTGGACATTAAATATTTCTCGGTTTGGACGCGGATATCGCGGTCAGGCGTCATGATAAAGGATCGGCATGCGGCTCTTCATAAGATTGAGAGTTTACAACCCCTATCCCCCATGTTAGAATGACCCGACTAAAATATGAGACCCTTTGAAATGACGGAAGAGATTTTAAACAAGGTTTACGAGCCGGACAAGGTCGAAGAAAAATGGGCCGTTTTTTGGGAAAAAGAGCGCCTCTTCCATGCCGCTCCGGAATCGACGCGCCCTCCCTACGCCATGGTAATCCCCCCACCGAATATTACCGGCTCCCTCCATCTCGGCCACGCCTTAAACAATACGCTCCAGGATATCCTGGCCCGGTGGAGGCGGATGAGCGGAGACAACGTCCTCTGGCTTCCGGGGACCGACCACGCCGGGATCGCGACCCAGAATGTCGTCGAGCGGCAGTTGGCGAAAGAGGGGATCGACCGTCATACGTTGGGCCGCGAGGCCTTTATTCAAAGGGTCTGGAAGTGGAAAGAGACCTCCGGGGGAACGATCGTCAAACAGCTCAAGCGCCTCGGCGCCTCGTGCGACTGGGAGCGGGAGCGGTTTACGATGGACGAGGGGCTTTCGCGGGCGGTCCGCGAGGTTTTCGTCCGGCTCTATGAGGAAGGGTTGATCTACCGCGCCGAGCGGCTCATCAACTGGTGCCCCCGCTGCCGGACCGCCTTGTCCGATATCGAGGTGGAGCATGAGGAGAGTCGCGGGAAACTTTATTATATCGACTACCCCTTGGCGGAAGAACCGGACCAGCGGATCACCGTCGCCACCACCCGCCCCGAAACGATGCTCGGCGACACGGCGGTCGCCGTCCACCCGGAGGATGAACGGCATCGGGGTCGGATCGGGAAAAAGCTCCGGCTCCCGCTGGCCGACGTGGAGATTCCGATCATCGCCGACCCGGCGGTCGACCGCGCCTTTGGAACCGGGGCGGTGAAGGTGACCCCCGCGCACGACTTCAACGACGAGGCGATGGGAAAACGCCACGGTCTTCCCTTTGAAAACATCATGACCCCGGACGGGAAGATCGCCGAAACGCCCAGGACCCGAACATTCTCCGGAAAAACCATCTCGGAGGCCCGTTCCGCCGTCACGCAAGCGCTCGAACAACTGGGGCTCCTCCGGAAAGTCGAAGACCATACGCACGCCGTCGGCAAATGTTATCGCTGCAAGACGGCGGTGGAGCCGTTCCTCTCCACGCAATGGTTCGTCCGGGTCAACGACCCCAAGAATTCCTTGGCGGGGTCCGCGATCGAGGCGGTTCGAAAAAAGAAGATCCGCCTCCTGCCGGAAAGCTGGGAGAACAACTACTACGGCTGGATGGAAAACATCCAGGACTGGTGCGTTTCCCGTCAAATCTGGTGGGGCCATCAAATTCCGGCATGGTATTGCGTCGGAAGGGATGTCGGACAATGCGGGATCGACTGCAAGGAGCCGATCGTCGCCCGCGCCCGTCCGGAGAAATGCCCCCGCTGCGGGAGCGCCGACCTTCGACAAGACCCCGACGTCCTCGACACCTGGTTCTCCTCGGCGCTCTGGCCCTTCTCCACCCTCGGCTGGCCCTCGGAGCTTCAGCCGACCCCCGAAAAGCGGAAAGAGGCCGAAGCGATGCTCAAGACCTTCTACCCGACCTCGGCGTTGGTGACCAGCTTCGACATTCTCTTTTTCTGGGTCGCCCGGATGATCATGATGGGGCTCCATTTCATGAAGGAGGTCCCGTTCCGGGATGTCTACATTCACGCCCTGGTCCGCGACGCCGAAGGGCAAAAGATGAGCAAGTCGAAGGGGAACGTGATCGACCCGCTGGAGATCATGAGCAAATACGGAACCGACGCCCTCCGGTTCACCCTCGCCTCGATGGCCTCCCCGGGGCGGGATATCAAACTTGCGGAAGAGCGGATCGAAGGCTACCGCAACTTCGCCAACAAACTCTGGAACGCGGCGCGGTTTATCATGATGAGTTTGCCGGAGGAATCCGAGCGCGCGACAGGGGGCGCCGGAACGCTTTCAATCGCCGACCGGTGGATTCAAAGCCGCCTTCACCGGACCATCGGATCGGTCAATCAATCGTTGGGAAATTATCGGTTCGATGAGGCCTCCGCCCTCCTCTATCAATTCATCTGGCATGAGTTCTGCGATTGGTATCTGGAGCTGATCAAGGTCGATCTTCAGGACGGGAGCGAAGCGCAAAAAAGAGGAACCGCCGCGACCCTGACGACGGCGTTCGAGACCCTCCTCCGTCTCCTCCATCCCTTCATGCCGTTCATCACCGAAGAGCTCTGGGCCCATTTCCCCCACCCAGGAGAAAATTTGGCCGTCGCCCCTTACCCGCAAGCCGACGCCGGCAAGCTCGACGCGGCGAGCGAAGGAATCGTTCGGGAAATCATCATCGACGCCGTCGCCGCCATCCGAAACCTGCGGGGAGAGATGAACATCCCCCCCTCGGAAGAGCTGGGCCTCTCGATCAGCGTCGACCGGGACCAGGGCCGGGAGCTTTTCGAGCGGAACCTTCCCTATATTAAGCGGCTCGCCCGCGTTTCTCATCTCGAGATCGGCGTCGGATTGGCGGCGCCGAAGATGGCCGCGACGGTCCTGACCGGCGCCGCAAAAATATATATACAACTTGATGAGACGCGGCTGAACAAGGAGATCGACCGTTTGGAAAAGGGGCTCGCCAAACTTGAAAAAGAGATGGAGCCGGTCGAAAAGAAATTCAGCGATCCCCTCTTCCTCTCCAAGGCGCCGAAAGAGGTGGTGGCGAAGCTCGACCTCCAGCGCGGCGAAATGCGGGAGAAAAAATACAAGATGAACAACGACCTTCAACGCTTTCGAGGGATGATCGACTCAAAATGATCGAACCCTTTCTCCTCAAAGAACTCGCGCAGCGGGCCCTCGCCGAAGACCTCATTTACGGCGACCGGACGACCGAGGCGCTCTTTCCCCATCCCGTTCCCGCCGTGGGGAAGGTCATCGCGAAAGAAGATTGCGTCGTCGCCGGTCTCGATCTCTTTCGGACCGTCTTTGAAACCGTCGATCCGGCGGTCCGTTTTGAAATCAAAATCGGGCCGGGGGAGGCGGCCTCCAAGGGGGAGCGGATCGCGGAGGTCTTCGGCGACGGAAGGGCGCTGCTGAAGGGGGAGCGGAGCGCCCTCAACTTTCTTCAGCGGCTCTCGGGGGTGGCGACCCTCACCCGCCGATTCGTCGAACAGGTTCAGGGGACCTCGGCCCGGATCGTCGATACGCGAAAGACGACCCCCGGCCTCCGGGCCTTGGAAAAGGAGGCGGTCCGCCACGGCGGGGGCTGGAACCACCGTTTCCATCTGGGCGATCTGGCGCTGATCAAGGACAACCACATCGCGCTGGCGAAAGGG
>DATDON010000359.1:0-10507 GCA_035293225.1 Candidatus Manganitrophaceae bacterium | reverse complement strand
GTTTTGCCGTGGGGATCGAGAAAAAAAGAGGCGCCGTCGGCGTCGCTGGATCCCCCGAAAAGCCCATCTTCGTAATGAAGCAGGAGCCGCCAGTATCGCTTTTCGGCAAGGCCTTTTTGAATCGACTGCTGGATCAGTTCGTCGAGATAATCGGAGGCGCCCCAGGCGGGGGAACTTCCCAGAAGTAAGAGAATCAGGACTAAAAAATTATACCGTATAGACATAACAAAGAATCCATCGGCCGATAGGAGTCTATTCGGGAACCCCTGCGGAGGGAAAAGCAAGAGGGGGATGAAAGGGCCGTTGCGGCCATTTTTGAGCTCCCGGCTTCAGGCCGGGAGCTCAAAAGGGTTAATGACTTGAGGCGTAACTTGACAAAGTCGGATGCGATGACATCGCGCCGTTGAGCGCGACGAGCATTTCCGCCGAGGTGGTCCGCTCAGACGGAAAGATCGCAGCGTACTGCTCCTGCGTCAGCGCAAAAAATTCCGATTGATGGTCTGCAGGAACGCCGAGGAGCGAGGCGAGAGAGGCGAGACTTTCTCCCTTTCCCTGGGCCATCTCTTGCGAGAGATTTTCCAAATTGACGCCGGCGAACATATTCACTTTCTGATCGTTTTTAACAACACCGTCTTGGGTGCAACCGAGGGTGCCGGTGCTGATCCCGAATGTCTGGTTTCCAAACGTTCCATTGGTGGTCGCCGCCAAAACCTGGGGGACGACCCCCTTTTGCCCTTTAAAAATCATTTGACCAACACCACAGCCGGGGCCCGACGCCGCCGCAAAGCTGTTGGAAACGGGCGCCAAGGCGATCACAACAACCGCGAGAACCAATTTTTTAATCATGCGCTCTCCTTTCAGTTTATGTTGATGGCGTTATTGTTGATGTACAGGGTATTTGGATTGAAGATTTGAGGCTCTTATGCCGGCCTCGGTTGCGAATAGAAAGTTAGCACTCAAGAGCGGAAGTGTCAAGTAAATTGATGAAACAAGAAAAAAGAGGGGGAGGCGATCTATCTCTTTGAAGCAGAATACGCCGGCGGGCGGGCGCCGTTTCCAACGCCGTTTTTCTGGTTGACGCACTGGACCACCTTCCAGTAGTTCAGCGGTTTGACGTTCAGCTTCTTCTCGATCATGAGCGGTGTTCCGGTGAGGAGCGCGCCGAGGTCGAGGTCGGCGCGGAAGCCGATCTTCTTGGTGAGGGGGGAGATCACCTTTTCGCAGGCGCCGATCAGCCGGTTACGGTTCTGAAAGTGGTTCAGCAGGACGATCTTTCCGCCGACCTTGCAGACCCGGATCATCTCGGAGATCACCTGATGCGGATCGGGGACGGCGGAGATGACGTAGGCGGCGAAGACGGCGTCGAAGGCGTTGTCTGGAAATTCCATCTTCATCGCGTCCATTTTCAACAGCTCGATGTGCGAAAGTTTGTATAGCGCGAGGCGCTGCTTCGCCTTCTCCAGCATCGGCTCGCAGAAATCGATTCCGGTGACCTTGCAATTTTTCGGATAAAAAGGGAGGGAGAGTCCGGTGCCGACGCCGACCTCCAGAATGGTATCCCCCTCGTGGATATTTAAAAGCTGAATGGCCTCGGCGCGCGACTGATGAAAGAACTTGCCGAAGACCAAATCATAGAATCCCGAGAAGGCGGAGTAGACCCGTTCGATACTTTCCGCATCCATAAAAACAATCTCCTCTTCACCTGCGTCTTAATTCGTAACATCGAAATGCGCCTGCAATCGAAAGAACATCGAAGGATTGTAGAAAAAAACATTAAAATAATCAAGCGAATTATCGCCGTCCCCTTGCTCCGGCGGGTTTTCCCGAAGCGCCGGCCGGTCTCTGTTGGAAACGATCCGTCGGATCGATCAATCGGCGCCGACGAAAAATGGGTTGCGCGCCCGTTCTTCTTCGACCGTCGTCGCGGGGCCGTGGCCCGGAAAGAGGGCCGTCTCCTTCGGAAGAGAGAGGATGGCGTCGCGGACCGAACGGAGTAAAAGGGGATAGGTCGACGACGCTTGCGCGCGCCCGAGCGAGCCGGCGAATAAGGCGTCCCCGACGAACGCCGCCGGCGCCTTCGCCTCAACGAAAAAGGTGGTTCCTCCGGGGGTATGTCCGGGGGTTCGGAAAAAACCGATCTTGAAACGTCCCGCTGAAATTTTCATCCCTTCTTGAAGGAGAACGATTCCTTTAGAGGAGGGTCTTGCTCCGCCCGATAATTCATCGGGGTGAAGGTAGATCGGCGCGTCCGTGGCCGCATGGATGGCGTCGGCCCCGCCGATGTGATCCGGGTGGCCGTGCGTGACGCAGAGAGCGGACAGCCTGATCTGTCGATCTTTGAGGATCCGAAGAACCCGGTCCGGACTGCAGCCGGTGTCGAAGAGGGCGCCTTCCCTTTTTTCAGTGTCGATCAAGAGATAGCCGTTGACCGGATAAGAGCCGATCCGTCCGTCGATCCGCTCGATCCATCTCGCCCAATCTCCCCGGATCGGTTTCGGTTCCCAGGCGCCTTCGGCGATCGTCAAAAGCTTTTGAGGGTCAAGCCCTAAAGCGCGCGCGAGAAGATCGACTTCGGCGGCCGAAGGCGCCGCGCCCTCCTCGATCGACGCGATTCGCCCTTCGGAAAGCTTCGAGCGCCGAGCCAGCTCCGGCGGAGACCACCCTTTTCCAAATCGGGCCTTTCCGACAATATCTCCAAAGTTGTCTTCGAGCATCAAAACGCCTCTTTAAGCCAAGATACAAGAGGAGAGAACGCTCTGTCAACGCCCGAAGGATTATCGGCGGAGCGGTTTATTTGGATCGAACGATCGTGACCTTCTTGATCACGACGTCGGCTTTCGGTTTGTCGCGGTTGTCCCGCGGAACCGAGACGATTTTTTTAACCACCTCTTCCCCTTCGATCACCTGGCCGAAGATGGTGTGGCGGTTGCTGAGCCAATCGGTCGCCGCCTCGGTAATGAAAAACTGGCTTCCGTTGGTGTTCGGCCCGGAGTTCGCCATCGCCAGCCTGCCGGGACGGTCGAATTTCAGGCTCGGGGAGAACTCATCTTCGAAGCGATAGCCGGGCCCGCCGGTTCCGTTCCCCAACGGGTCTCCCCCTTGAATCATGAAACCGGGGATGACCCGATGGAAGATCAGGCCGTCATAGAGCGGCTTCTTCACCTTTTGTTTCGTCTTGGGGTCGGTCCACTCTTTGGTTCCTTCGGCCAGCCCGACAAAGTTTTCGACGGTTTTCGGCGCCTCTTTATCGAAAAGTTGAAGGGTGATGGTCCCCTGTGTCGTCTCCATCACGGCGTAAAGCCCCGGAGGGAGCTTCTTCCCCGCGGAAAACGCGTCGGGCGCATAAGCGAATGTCACCATCAGAAGCGTCAATATCCAAAAAGAAAGCTGCATCGGTTCCTCCTTGCCTAACCCGGCATAGCCGGGACCAAAGTCGTTAATCGTTATTCGTTAAACGTAATTCTTTTCCGAAATGATCAAAATCTTTCTTGTCAGAGACTAAAGGTGGAATGTTCGGGGTGATCTTACTATAAACCCTGCCGATTGGCAAGAAACAAGCGCGCTACTGTAGGGTGATAGGGCGCCTGATCAATCCCGTCACCGGCCCGGAACAGGGTGGAACAGCGCAGGAGAGGGGGATGTATTGCTCGAGGGTTTCAGGACCGGATTCGAGCGTTATTTTTAAATTTTGACGCAACCGCCGCGTCGTCAGGTTGTTTAGAAGCTCCGCCGTCGAGCCGGAGATCCCCCACTCTTCCAGGAGGGTCGCTTGCTGCGTTTGAATCGCCCGAACCTGATCGACGGTCAAGATTTCATTCACGGCGACGGTGGAAGGGCTCTTCCCGTTGTTGCAGCCGGCCAGCAGCAGGGGGATGATCATCGTCAACAGATGAAATTTTACTGAAATCTTCAAATCCCGCTCCTTTAGTAAAGATGGGTTATTGTAAGGAAGGGAGAGACGGAAAGTCAAATCAAACAGGCGGAAAATAAAGGAAAGAGGGCCCTCATCGGCCGGCGCGAAACGCCGGTCTGAATAAGGGGCTGGTAATTGCCATCCGATTTCAAGTAAAATAGAGAACATACTAAAATTGTCAATCCAATTATTCCCATTTGCCGGGAAAGGGAGGAGCATGGGTAAAAAAGTGGCGGATCAGGGAGAGATTAAAATCGAATTCCCTCTCAGCGCGGTGATCGAGATGTATTCTATCTTTGAGGAGATTAAGGAGAAATGGGCCGATGACCCTGAGACACACCCGTCAATCAATCATTTTGAGCTTGAAATCAAAAAAGACGATTTCCATTACCGGATGGGAAAGATTTCGATGAAAGACGTCTTAACCAATTTTAAGCTGGATGACCTTTATCACCAGGCAAAGGCGGAGCTGCCGCTCACGGAGGGGCTGCGTCTTTATATCTCCTTTCTGCAGATGGAGCATCGGCTTCCCCGCAAGGCGCTGAAAGATGTCGATTATGAAAACAAACGGGCCCGCTTTATGATGGCGCTCGAAGAGAACAAATTGAGAAGTCGGGAGTGGAAAGAAATGCGCCCTTTCCCCTTCGTTCATTTAAGCTTTGACGTGGAAGAGGAAAACCAGGCGGAGGTGATTCCGATCCGCCAAAACAGCGGACGACCCAAGCGCCGGTTGTCGCATTAGGCCTGGAAGAGCTTTTCGAGCTTCTGGGGGTCGACATCGGCGAGGCTCCCCACAATCCGGTCGGCTTTTCCATTCAACGCCTCTTTCGAATAAGAGTTGGTGACCGCAAGGCATTTCATCCCCGCCATGCGGGCCGCCTCGACCCCATGAAGCGAATCTTCGATGACGACGCACTCGGACGGCGCGATCGGAGGATTGGGGACGGGGGGAAGCTCATTCAGCTTCGCCAGCGCCGTTAAAAAGGCCTCCGGATGGGGTTTCCCGTTCCGCACATCCTGGGCGCTGACGATCACCGGAAAGGCCGACCGCATCCCCCCCTTATCCAACGCGAATTTAATCTCCCCCCGAAAGGCGCCGGAGGCGATCGCCAGCCGGTACAAACCTTGCGCCCTCTTCACGAAATCGACCACGCCGGGATAGAGAAAAAGCTCCTGCTGCGAGAGGGCCCGGTAGAGGGCCATCTTCCGGATGATCAGCTTTTTGAGGATCGTCTTGTCGACCGGCCGTTGATGGGCGGCGAGCGCCGTCTCGAAACAGCCTTTGTCGTCCATCGCAAGATATTTGGCGAAGTATTCCTCTTCGGTAAGAGTGATCCCTTCCTCCGCCAAAACCTGCTGGAACGCCTTCATGTGATGCGGTTCGCTGTCGACGATGACCCCGTCGCAATCGAAGATGATCGCTTTGAGCATGGTCCTCCTTGGAGCAGTCCCCGGACGCTTCTATTTTTCTTAGGAGAGACTATATCAAAGCCTCTCCTCTAAAACAAGGAAGAGTCGGTGGTCGGCTTTTTTAGGATTGGGCGGGCGAATGGGCCCGGATCGCGTTTACGCGGTCGATGACCGGAGGGTGGGAGTAGTTCAGAAAGACATAAAAGGGATGAGGGGTGAGGTTGGAGAGGTTGTCGGCGGAGAGTTTTTTTAAGGCGTCGGACATCGCTTCGGGACGGTCGATAGTCTCGGCGGCGAACCGGTCGGCCTCGTACTCGTTCTTCCGGGAAAGGATCTGGAGGAAGAGCGACAGGACGAATTCGATCGGCGCGTAGAGCATCCCGAAAAAGATGAATCCGGCGTAGATGGAGCGCTCCTCCATGTAAAAGGCGTCGTAGAGGCCGGGGCGGCTGATGAAGAGGGAGAGGAGGAAAAACATCAGCCCCGTATGGAGGACGCCGATGACCATTCCTTGCAACACGTGTTTCTTTTTATAATGGCCGATCTCATGCGCCAGGACGGCGACCAGCTCCGGGACCGTCTGTTTTGCGATCAACGTGTCGAAGAGGGCGATCCGTTTTCGTTTGCCGAAGCCGGTGAAGAAGGCGTTCGATTTGCTCGATCGGCGGGAGCCGTCCATGACGAAAACATTCTCGACCGGAAACCGGACGGAGCGGGCGTAAGAGAGGATGCGCTCCCTCAACTCCCCCGCCGCGAGCGGTTCGAATTTATTGAAGAGCGGCATAATCCAGGCCGGGGCGATCAACTGGACAAAGAGAATAAAGAGGGAGACGGCGCCCCAGCCGTAGAGCCACGCGGAGGGCCCCGCATATTCAAAAAAGGCCAAGACCCCGGCGAGAAGGGGGCCGCCGAGGAGCGCCGCCAGCCCCAACCCCTTGATGAGATCGAGCGTAAAGGTCCCCGGCGTCATCCTGTTGAAGCCGAACTTCTCCTCGATCACAAAGATGGAATAGATCCGAAAGGGGAGAGCCCAGAGCGCTTTGAGGAGGGCCAGTATTCCGATGTAAGCGAGGCCGGCGCCGACCGGCCCGAATCCCCATCGGCGCAACGCCTGGTCCAAGGCGTTAAATCCTCCCCCGAACCAGAAGAGGAGGGTGACGGCGAGGGCCAACGTCGAGGTGATGATCCCGAATTTCGTCCGGGCGCGGGTGTAATCCTGCGACTTGCGGTAAGCCGCGGCGTCGTAAATCCCTTTAAATTCCTTCGGCGGCTCGGCGCCGAGCGCCTTCAGATTGAGGAGATCGGCGACGAGATTCAGCGCATGGTCCAACGCGAGCGTCGATAAAATAATAAGCGCATAGAGGTTCATAAGATCAGACTCGTAAGCGACGCCTTGATTGTCGAAAAAATCTTTATGTAGGGGCACAGCATGCTGTGCCCCTACGGCGCTAAAAGAGAGGGTGGAAGGATCAGTTCGGGCTTCGTATTAAAGGAGATTTCGGGAATGATCCAACCCTCTTTGGCGCGATAGACTAAAAATCTCGCAAAGAGCGGCCCTTTTTCATAATTGATGCTCAGATAGACCAAGAGCGTCGTTGTCGTCAGTGGATGAACATGAGCGACGGAGGAGCTTAAAAAGTTCCCATAAATCGATTCAGCCTGTTTTAAGGCATTCACATAGGTTAACGACTCTACACTTTCTTCGAGGGCAGATCCCTTCATCCAGACCTTGACCACCGCCTCCGCACCCTTAAATCCATACTCGCCCAGCCCGGAAAAAATAATCTTTGGAACTTCGGGCTTCGGGGGATCTTCTTTCTGCTCTTTTGCGTCGACCGTTGTCGCTGCAAAGAGGCTCCAGAGAATAATGATCAGAAGAGTAATCGGGCGACTCCGTTGTTCTATGATCGGCATTTTATTAACCCTCTCCTCTTTCGATCAGTTTTTCTTTTTTCTTGCGGGTGAAAGATTTGACTCTGGCCTCTCGGATCAACGCAGCGGAACGGCCGGCGCAAGGTTCTTGATAGCGGATCTTCACCGGAAGCCGTCCTTGAGTATAGCGAGAGGCGCGGCCATGATTATGCTGATTCAAACGACGATCCAGGTTTTTGGTAATGCCGGTGTAAAACGAGCCGTCCTTGCATTCCAGAATGTAGAGAAACCAAGAGTGGAGTCGATCCGAATCTTGGTTCGAACTCATGGCGCCGATTCCGAATCGGCCGGCCCTCTAAGAGAGATCCGTTTCACCCGTCTCGCCGTCGTGATGAAGCCGGAGTGGGCGACCATCCTCAGGTCGGGGCGGACGCTCCGTCCGTCGATGTTCCAGCTCCGGAGCATCGTCTCGAAGGTCTCGATCCACTCGAAGGCCGGGTCGGCCCGCAGCGCCTTGACGACCAGCTCCACTTGGGGGACGGTGGGGAGGAACGACAAAAAGATCCCGCCGGGTCGGAGCCGCGAGGCGGCGTGGGGGATGACGCGGTGCGGCTCCGGCAGATCGAGGACGAGTCGATCGACCGATTCTTCGGCGATCCCGTCGTAGATATCTTGTCGGCGGATCAACAGCCGGTCGGAGGCGATCGAAGGGCCGAGGTAGGCCTCAATGTTCGCCGCGGCGCGCCGGGCGAAATCTTCCCGGACCTCGTAGCTGATCACCCGCCCTTTCTCTCCCACCGCTTGCAGGAGGGCGAGCGTCAACGCCCCCGATCCGACGCCGGCCTCCACCACCGTCGCGCCGGGATAGATATCGGCCCACATCAGGATCAAGGCGAGATCTTTCGGGTAGAGAATCTGCGCCCCCCGCGGCATGTGAAGGGTATATTGCGCCAGGGTCGGCCGAAGGACGAAAAAGCGCGTCCCCCGCGAGAGGGTGATCTCGGTCCCGTCTTCCCGGCCGATGACGTCGTCATGTGGAATCGTCTCGCCGCTGAATTGGAAAATCGCCCCCGCTTTTAAATTCAACGGATATTCGCGGCCCTTCAGATCAACCAGATGGACCCGCTCCCCCGACGTCAGCGGCCTCATTTCGCGACCCTCTCCATCAACCGGCAAAAAGCGCAAAGCGCCCCTTGCGTCGGCTGGCCGCACGAGGCGCAGCTCTTAACGTCGCCCATCTTAAGCGAGAGGGGGTCCTTTTGACGCCGCAAGAAGCCGAGATAGAATTTGTGTTTTGTTCCGGGAGAGGCCTCTTCCAGCTCGTTGAGGATCTTTTTATAGAGGAGGGTCTTCGCCCCCTTCGCATTGGGGCACTCCTCGACGATATAATCGATTCGGTTCAGGACCGCATAGGCGGCGATCTCCCGCTCCGCGAGACGATAGAGCGGCTTCACTTTTCTCGCCCACTTTTCCGCTTCGGCCGGGAGGGACGGCGTCTGTTTCTCAAGGTACGCTTCCTGCCATTGAAGGACGTTTCCGAGGAGACGGGAGGCCTCATCGTCCAGGTTATGGCCGGTCGCCACCACCGGGTATCCTTTTTCCAGGGCGATCCGGTTGAAATGATAGCGCTTCATCGTTCCGCAGGCGGAGCAAGGGGGGCGGGCGCTCTCTTCCGCGATCTCGGTGACCCCCAGGCCGTAGACCTCTTGGTAGGCGTGGACGATCAGCTCCGCGCCGCGCGATTCGGCGTACGCTTCCACCTTTCTCTGCGAGATTTCGGAATAGGCGCCGATCCCCAGATTCAGATGAAGGCCGGCGGTTCGATAGCCGAGTTTGATCAGGACATCCCAGAGGGCGAGGGAGTCTTTTCCGCCCGAGACGGCGACCAAGACCGGCTCGCCCCGGTCAAACATCTTCCCTTCCGAGATCGCCTTTTTGACCTGGTCCTGAATATAAAAAATGAAGCAGAATCGGCAGAGAGAGGTGTTGTGCCGCGCCATCTTAATAACCGCGGGCTTCCGGCAGCGACGACACTTCATAGCAAACCTCCGGAGATCACCGGCCGGATTTCAACCACCGCGTCATCCTGAAGGACGGTCTCCTCGGTCGCCAGCTCCTCGCCGAGGATCACGAGATGCGCCTCTTTTGAGAGATTCAGCTCTTTCAAGAGGAGCCCGGCCTGTTTCGGGCCTTTGATCGTCACTTCCCGCGCCGGGTGATGCAGCTTGATTTTCATAAGGGACATGATAGTCAAATCGGACGGGAAATGCAATTTTTTGCGGAGCAGGGTTGAATTCAAGATGAAATCATTGCCTTTTTGAGGAAAATTCGCTATCGTATCGAAGGTTTCGCATGCGAATGACAACCGAATGGAGCGCAAAATGGATATTACGCGGGCAACCTATTTTGAGATTGCGACGGAAGATCGGCCCGGGCAGTTGGCCCGGTTCGCGAAACAGATGTCTGAATTCGAAATCAATCTGGCGGGGGTCTGGAGCTTCGGCACCGGCCGCGGAAACGCGGAGATCATCGCCATTCCACGAGATCCGTCGGCGTTCAAAAAGGCGGTGAAAGACTCCGGATGGGTCGTTCGGGAAGGGAGCTGTTTCCATCTGGAGGGGGAAGACCGGTCCGGCGCGCTCGCCGACACGCTCGATCGGATCGCCCAAGAGGGGATCAACCTCCATGCGGTCGATGCGATGGGGTTCGGCGTTCGCTACTCCGCCTATGTCTGGTGCGACGAGAAAGATGTGGAGAAGCTCCGGAAGGTTTTGAAAGGGTGGTGACGATGGCAAAGGTGATTACCGATGACCTCCGGGGAATGGTTTTGGGAGATGCGAAAACCATTCATGGGTGATGGCGGGCGTCCGCGACATTCAAAAATCGGTCGCGTTTTACGCCAAGCTCGGCCTCAAGCCGGCGATGAAAATGCCGTATTACGTCGAGTTGAATCTTCCCGGCGGAACGGTCCTCGGCCTTCATTCGGTCGGGCCGAGGAAGCGCGGGGGGACAAAGAAGCGGATGTCCGACGGCGGATGGGGGATCATGCTCCGGGTGGAGAACCTCGAAAAAGTGGTGGCCGATCTGAAGAAAAAACGGGTCCCCTGCGGCAAGATCGAGACCGCCCCCGGCGGCGCCGACTTCTCCTCGATTCACGATCCCGACGGGAACCGGCTGACCTTGGTCGAAATGGGACGGTAGGGGCAGGCCCCTGTGACCTCCTGGAAATGGTTGGAGGTAGAACGGAAACCATGCCCTCCTGGAAATGGTTGTGACCTTCGGGAAATAGCTGAAGGTAAAACGAAAGCTGGA
>DATDON010000358.1:0-4448 GCA_035293225.1 Candidatus Manganitrophaceae bacterium | reverse complement strand
ATATTGATCATGTGGCGACCGTTCGTGAAGCGAGGAAAGGGAAATCGCCCGACCCGGTCGCCGCGGCGGTCCTGGCCGAATTGGGCGGCGCCGACGGAATCGTCGTTCACCTTCGTGAAGATCGGAGGCATATCCAGGATCGGGATCTCCGCATCCTCCGGGAGACCCTCCGGACCCCTCTTGACCTGGAAATGGCGGCGACCGAAGAGATGGTCAAGATCGCGCTCGAAATCAAACCGGAAATGGTCACTTTGGTGCCCGAACGGCGCCGGGAGCTGACGACGGAGGGAGGGCTCAATGTGGCCGCTTACAGCCATGAATTGAAAAAAATGATCTCTCTCCTCCGCGAAGGAGAAATACGGGTTTCCCTTTTTATCGACCCGGACCCGGCCCAGATCAAGGCGGCGCACAAAATTTCAGCCGATGTGGTTGAAATTCACACCGGCCGCTACGCGAACAGCCGGGGGAAAAACCGGCAAAACGAGCTTCATCAAATTGCAGAGGCGGCCAAGCTCGCGTCCAAACTCGGCATGGGGGTCAACGCCGGCCACGGCCTCGACTATCACAATGTCGTTCCCGTCGCCGAGATTCCTGAAATTCGGGAATTGAACATCGGCCACAGCATCGTCTCACGGGCCGTTCTCGTCGGAATGGAGCGGGCCGTCCGTGAAATGAAAGGACTGATTTCTAAAAGATGAAGATTACCGGCGTCGGCATCGACTTGGTCAAAATATCGCGCGTCGAAACGATGACCCGACGATGGGAAAAGCGCTTTTTGGACCGCGTCTTCACCCCCGCCGAGCAGGCGTACTCTCTCCGGCATAAATTTCCCCACATCCGGCTCTCCGCCCGGTTCGCAGTGAAAGAGGCGGTGCTTAAAGCCTTGGGAATCGGTTTGCGAATGGGGATTCGTTGGACGGAGATCGAGACAATCAACGATCCGGCGGGAAAACCGGAAGTGCGGTTGTCGGGCCAAACACGCCGAATCGCCGACCGGCAGAACATCTCCTATATTTTCGCCACCATCACCCACGACCATGACTACTCGATCGCGCAGGTGATCGTCGCGTCGGAAGAGGGGGCGCCGTTATGAAAATCGTCACCTCGGAAGAGATGAAAACCCTCGACCGCCGCGCGACCGAGGATTTCGGCGTCCCCTCCCTTCTGTTGATGGAAAACGCCGGAAGGGGCCTCGTCGACGAAATCGAAGCGACCCTCGGCCCGGTGGCCGGAAAGCAGGTCGCCATTTTGGCCGGTCGTGGAAAGAACGGCGGAGACGGCCTCGTGGCGGCCCGCCATCTTCGCATGCGGGGGGCGGAGGTCTTCGTCTATCTCCTCTCCCCGATCGAAAAGGTATCCGGAGACGCTCAAATCTCCTTAAAAATATGGATTCAATCCGGAGGGAAGTTGCGCGCATTCGGCTCTTTTAAATGGCCCCAGATGGCGGAATCGCTTTCGAAGAGTGATTTCATTATCGACGCCCTGCTTGGAACCGGTCTCTCTCGTCCCGTCGAAGGAAACTATGCGAAGGCAATCGCCTTCATTAATCGCGCCGGGCGGCCCGTGGCGGCGGTCGATATCCCATCGGGCGTTTCGGCCGACACCGGCGCGGTCCTGGGGGTCGCGGTCAAGGCCGATTACACCTTCACCATGGCGCTTCCGAAGCGGGGCCATTTTCAGGGAGAAGGATTGGAGCTTCGGGGCGGATTGAAGGTGATCGACATCGGCTTTCCCCCGGCGTTGATCGAGCGGGCCGACGTTTCGGTTGATTTAATCGCCCCCTCGATCTTTTCCGGTCTGCTCGCCCCCAGGCCGAAAGGGATCCACAAAGGGAGACTCGGGCATCTCCTCGTCATCGCCGGATCGACCGGGAAAAGAGGGGCCGCTTACATGACGAGTCTGGCCGCATTGCGCGCCGGAGCCGGTCTGGTCACCCTCGCCCTTCCCCGGTCGCTTGACGCCTCGGCGGCGCCGATGGAGATCATGACCCTTCCCCTTCCGGAGACGAACGAAGGGAGCCTTTCGCTGGGAGCGGAAAAATTTCTTCTTCAAGCGGTCGAAGGGAAGAGCGCGGTGGCGCTCGGCCCCGGTCTTTCGCAAAATTTGGAGACGCAAAAACTGATCCGAAACCTGGTCGAAAAAATTCCCCTTCCGATGGTCATCGACGCGGATGGAATCAACGCCCTTGCGGGGGATCTCACGATCCTCAAGAAAAAAAAGGAGCCGATTATTCTGACCCCCCATCCCGGGGAGATGGGCCGCCTTCTCGGAAAACGGGCCGACTTTGTCCAGCAAGACCGGTTCGGAATCGCCGTCTCCTTCGCCCAAAAATGGGGGGTCCTCTTGGTTCTCAAAGGCGCCTATACGATCATCGCCTTCCCCGACGGGCGCCTCTCGGTCAACGACACGGGAAATCCCGGCATGGCGACGGCGGGAATCGGAGACGCCTTGACCGGGGCCGTCGCTTCTTTGATTGCGCAGGGGAAACCGTTGAAGGAGGCGGTTCTGATGGGGGTCCATCTTCACGGCCTGGCCGGAGACCTCGCGGCGGCGCCGAGCGGCGGCGCGGGATTGATCACATCGGATTTGATCGGAAAGATTCCGGAGGCGATTCGGGCTTTGGCAAATAAAATTCCGGGAATGGAAGGAACCTCATGACACTGACTCAAATCACCCTTTTCTTTTCAGCGATCATTTTCGTCATTGGGATGGCGATGCTCATCCATTCTTGGATCGACAAAAGAGGATTGAGAAAGAGTTTTCTCCTCCTGACCTCCGAGTACCAAGGAAAGGTCCTTCAGGACAACCCGCTGGTTTATCCCTATTTTACGGGCCGCGTCGCGGAAAGGAAGCTCGACCTCTTTTTTCAAGTGGTGAAGGTGGGAAGACGCCACATTCTTTATTTCATCTACAGCTTGAAGTCGGATCTCCCGCTCGATCTTCTCCTCCTGAAATCGGACTATTTCAAGCCGGTCGCGGATGAAGCCGAATTTTCTAAAAAGGCCGGATCGGTTCTGCAGGAGCTTGAGCCCCGATACCAGATCCGATCCCAAGACCCGGAAGCGGCGAAGGCGCTCCTCAGCCGGATCGATTTCAAAGAGCATCTTCAACCGCTCGACGACTTTTCAACCCTTCAACTCGGCCCGGACGCGATCGTCATGGGGAAACCGTTTGAAAATTTTTCAGACGCCGAGCCTTCCCGCGTCAAGCGGAACATTCGGGCGATGGAAAAACTGGCGGAATCGATGGAGCGGCGCCTCATCCCGGCTTAGCATGGAGATCCCGACCGTCAAAATAGCATGGAGGAGAGAGACGGACGCCCCGACGACATTGACCCTCTTGAGCGACGGGCCGGAGGCGACCTTTCGACTGGGGGAATTTTTTGGAAAGGAAGCGGTAGGGGGGGAGGTCATCGGCCTGATCGGACCGCTCGGCGCCGGCAAGACGCAATGGGTTCACGGCCTCGCCAAAGGGTTGGGCGTCGCCGATCCATACATCAGCAGCCCCACCTTCACCTTGGTACATCCGCATGAAGGGCGTCTCCCGCTTTATCATATCGACCTCTACCGCCTCGAAAACGCGGCCGATATCGAGGCGATCGGTTTGGATGAATTTCTGGAGACCGACGGGGTCGCGGCGGTGGAATGGGCCGAGAAAGGCGCCTCCTTTCTCCCGCCGGAGCGCTTGATGGTGGAAATCAGTTATCTCGAAGGGTCTCGGAGAAAAATCGCTCTGGCCGGATATGGGGCCCGATACAAGAGATGGATGGATCAGATAAAACATTCTCAGCAGTGGAAAATCATCGAAGAGGATCATGGATCGGCCGCGTGATTCGAACCAGGAGATCAGGGATATCGCCCGGGAGATGTGGAGCCGGATGACCTGGTATCGAGAAATGGGGCTCGACGCCTGGCGGATTGCTCCCGTTTCCTCTCCTTCAGCCTCGGAGAACAAAAAGGAAGCGGCCGGGAGCCCTCTCCCCTCCTTCTCAACATCTGATTCTCCCGGCGACCTTGAAGAGGTCAGAAGGGAGATCGGCGATTGCCGGCGGTGCAAACTCTGTGAAGGGCGAACCCACATCGTATTCGGTACGGGCGACCCCCGATCGCCGCTCATGTTCGTCGGAGAAGCGCCGGGAGAAGATGAAGATCGTCAAGGCCTCCCCTTTGTCGGAAGGGCGGGCCAACTTCTTACCAAGATGATCGTCGCGATGGGACTCTCACGGGAGGCGGTCTATATCGCAAACATCATCAAGTGCCGTCCCCCCAACAATCGGAATCCTCAACCGGATGAAATCGCTTCGTGCCTCCCTTTTCTCTTGAAACAGATTCAGGCGATCCGGCCCAAAATTATCTGCGCGCTCGGAACCTTTTCCGCGCAGACCCTCCTCTCCACCCAGCGCCGGATCTCGGACCTTCGCGGAAAATTTCACGACTTTGACCTCCGGG
>DATDON010000357.1:0-2960 GCA_035293225.1 Candidatus Manganitrophaceae bacterium | reverse complement strand
TCACACCCATAACGACTCCGAAATGGCGGTGGCCAACGCCCTCACGGCGGTGGAACTCGGCGTGACGCAGGTGCAGGGGACGATCAACGGATTCGGGGAGCGGTGCGGCAACGCCAACCTCTGCTCCATCCTGCCGAACTTAAAGTTGAAGATGAAGATCGATTGCATTCCCGATGCGCAGCTCAAACGCCTTCAGGAGGTCTCCCGTTTCGTGAGCGAGATCGCGAACCTTCCGCATAACAAGCATCAGCCGTATGTGGGGGAGGCCGCGTTCGCGCACAAGGGGGGGATTCATGTCCATGCGGTCCGGAAGAATCCGCTCACGTATGAACACATCCCGCCGGCCAAGGTCGGAAACCGGCAGCGGGTCCTGATTTCGGATTACGCCGGTAAAAGCAATCTTCTCGAAAAGGCGAAAGAGTACGGGCTCTCCCTTTCGGCGGACGCCCCCCGCTTGAAGGAGATTCTGAAGAATTTGAAGGACCTCGAACATCAAGGTTTCCAATTTGAAGGCGCCGAAGGCTCTTTTGAATTGATGATGAAGCGGGCCCTCGGGAGGAGCAAGCGGTTTTTCGATCTGGTCGGATTCCGCGTCATCGTCGAAAAGAGGAGTGAGGGGGAGGCGTCGACCTGCGAGGCGACGATCAGGGTCAAGGTCAACGGCCGGATCGAGCATACCGCGGCGGTCGGAAACGGGCCGGTCAACGCCCTGGATCACGCGTTGCGGCGGGCGCTCGAAAAATTCTATCCGGTCCTCTCCGAAGTGAAGCTGCTTGATTACAAAGTCCGCGTCTTGACCGCCAGCGACGGCACCGGCTCCAAGGTCCGGGTGCTGATCGAGTCGGGCGATGGACGCAAGAAATGGGGGACCGTCGGCGTCTCGGAAAATATCATTGAAGCGAGCTGGCAGGCCTTGGTCGACAGCATCGAATACAAGCTCCTTCGCGACTGATCGGGCGGGGCCCGATCTCCGGCGAAAACGAAAAACGGATTTAATGAATTGAAGATCGATCGGCGGGCGGCTTGCATTCGGATGATTGTTGTTTCTATTTTTCTCGCCGCTTGCCGGAACGAGCCTTCTTTATCGCCTCTTTCCCCGCCGGTCGAAGAGGCCGCGCCCGATCCCTTCTCAGAGGCGATTCAACCGTCGGGCGAAATCCCGGCGCGGGAATTGCTCATCACCGAGAAGGCCTTTATCAGGGTCGCGAAAAAGGTCACCCCCGCGGTCGTCAACATCAGTACGGTCCATTTTGTCCGCCATCCGGAGAGCCCTCTTCCCCAAGAGAGGGGGTTTTTAAAAGATTTTTTGGGGGACCTCTTCGAGAACGCCCCTCGACGCGAATTTCGCCAGAAGAGCCTCGGCTCCGGTTTTATCATCAGCAAAGAAGGATTTATTTTAACCAATTACCACGTTATCGCGGAGGCCGACAAGATTACGGTGAAACTCTCCGACCGACGGGAATTTATCGGCCAGATTATCGAGAAAGATCCGAAGTCCGACCTGGCCGTGATCAAGATTCCTCCTCAGGACGATCTTCCGATCGTCCATCTGGGCGATTCCGGTCGGATCGAAGTCGGCGAGTGGGCCATTGCCATCGGGAATCCGTTCGGCCTCGACCGGACGGTGACCGTCGGCGTCATCAGCGCGACCGGCCGGACCGACCTCGGCTTGACCCTTCACGATAATTTTATCCAGACCGACGCGTCGATCAACTTTGGAAACAGCGGCGGTCCCCTTTTAAACGCGCGGGGAGAGGTGGTCGGAATCAACACGGCGATTGTGGCGACCGGTCAGGGAATCGGGTTCGCCATTCCGATCAATATGGCCAAATCGGTAATGGGCGAGTGGATTGCCAAAGGGAAGATCAAGCAGAATGCGCTCGGCTCGTGAAATCGCTTGACATTCGCGACAACCTATTGTATTTTATGGTCAATTTTGGCGTATGTTGGATCATAGATCCCTGTACCCGCCGGCGCCTCTTCAAAAAGAGGCGTTCGTGATGAGACACCCGGCTATTATAAATTAAGAGAGGGCGCCTGATGAGAAAAGCCGATATTGCCAATGAGGTTTTCGAGAAGGTGGGTATTTCGAAAAAAGAATCGGCCGACATCCTCGAAATTATTTTAAATATGGTCAAAGAGGTGTTGAAAAAAGGGGAGACGGTTAAAATAGCCGGGTTTGGAAATTTCGTCGTCCGCCAGAAAAGGGCGAGAAAGGGAAGAAATCCGAAGACGGGAGAGGAGATCGGAATCACCCCTCGGCGCGTGGTCACTTTCAGGCCGAGCCAGGTCTTTAAAAAATACGTCAACAAATAGTTTAAAATGCCCTGATGCCGGACAAGCTTTTTTATAAGATAGGGGAGGTCGGCCGGATCACCGGCTTGCCGCCTTATGTGCTTCGGTTTTGGGAGACCGAATTTCCTTCGCTCCATCCCAAAAAAAGTAAAGGGAAGCAGCGCATTTATACCCAAAAAGAAATCGATCTGGCGCTTCAAATAAAAAAAATGCTATACCAGGAAGGGATGACAATCGCCGGCGCCAAAAAGAGGCTCTCCCGATCCGAGAGATCGGCCGCCGAATCGGCGCAGGACGCCCTTTGGACGATTAAAAAAGAATTGGAAGAGGTGCTTCATATCTTAAGTTAAGCGGGGCGTAGCGCAGCCTGGTAGCGCACTCGTTTGGGGTGCGAGTGGTCGCTGGTTCAAATCCAGTCGCCCCGACCAACGATGAACAGCGGGCGGTCAGGCGGTTTGTGGGAGATTTTACGCCGCTCACCGCCGCCGCTTGCTGTTCGGGTATTGAGTGATCTTGAAAAGCTGCCTGGCAGCTTTTTTTATTTATAATGACGGGGAAAAGATTTTGGGCGCGAGAAAGAAAGTCATTCTGGTCACCAACGACGACGGGGTTCATTCGGCGGGGCTCCACCGGCTTGCGGAGGCGCTTTACGAGGTGGGCGAAGT
>DATDON010000356.1:0-6819 GCA_035293225.1 Candidatus Manganitrophaceae bacterium | reverse complement strand
GAGTTCATAACTCGGCATGGAGTTTCCCGGCAGCCCTCTTAGGAGGGTCCGCATCAGATCGTCATCGGTCGGCAAAGAGCCGGTCGGCGTCGATTTGAACTCGAAGACGCCGGTGGAGAAGTCTCTCGGTTTGACCACCAGAAGCGCCGCCGCCTTCCCCTTCCCGTCTCCTTTCTCTCCATGGCATCCGACGCAATATCGCCGATAGACCTCCTTCCCGACCTCCGCCATCTCCTGCCCGATTGAAACAGCGGGGAAAAGGAGGATCCAGAGCAAAATGAAAAGAGGTCTTTCAATGCGCCGCTTCGTCCTCATTTTTAATCGCTTTCCCCTTCCCGTTCGATTTCCAACTTTAGGAAATGGGTCGCGCACGAGATGCAGGGGTCGTAATTGCGGATCGCCTGTTCAAGCCGCCAGGTCAGCTTCTCCTTTGGAGAATCGATCTCCTCTTCGACGATCCGCTTCAGATCGCTCTCGACGCTCTTCTGGTTTTGAGAGGTCGGCGGGACGATCTTCGCATCCAGAATCGCGCCGCGCGGGTCGATCCGGTATCGGTGATAGAGAATCCCGCGGGGGGCCTCTGTGCAGCCGTAGCCGGTCGCCGCGCGGGGTTGAACGGGGACCGCGGGGGGGTCGGGCGGCTCGTATTCACCGATGATTCGCAATGCTTCGTCGCAGGCGTAGACGATTTCAACGCCCCGGACGAGAATGCTTTTGAACGGGTTGCGGAGAGCCGTTCCGAGTCCGGCTTCCCGCGCCGCCTCCCGGGCAAGAGGGGAGAGGCGGTCATAATTCAAGTTGTAGCGGGCGAGTGGGCCGACCAGGTAGGCGCCCCGCCCTTTGAGTGTGGAATGAAGCGCGTTCGAATAGGGGACCTGCTCCTCCTGAAAATGTTGATCATAGGCGCCGACGGCGATATCGAGCCCCTTGTTTGAAACGAGCCGCCCCTCGTTAAAAGGATACTCCTCCGGATGACGAAGGGCGACGAACTCATAGTCCTGCTCCAATTCCGGAAAGGGGAAGGCGCTTGTCCAACGGACGGTCTCGATCGCCGCATCGCGCGCCCACCGGAGGCGCTCCGCGAGCGGGGCGAGTTCCCTTTGGGTCGGCGCCTTGAAGAACCCCCCGACGCGGACATTGACCGGGTGGATCGATCTTCCGCCGAGCAGCGCGATGATCTCGTTCCCGACCTTCTTTAACTGAAGGCCGCGTTCGACGATATCGGGACGGTCCTTGGCCATCTCGATCGCGCTTTCATAGCCGAGAAAATCGGGGGCGTGCAGCATGTAGATGTGAAGGGCGTGGCTCTCGATCCACTCGCCGCAATAGACGAGACGGCGGAGGGCGCGGATCGGCCCGTTTACCTGCGCCCCGCAGGCCTCTTCCATCGCGTGGACCGCGCTCATCTGGTAGGCGATCGGGCAGATGCCGCAGATCCGGGAGGTGATGTCGGGGGCCTCCTCATAACCGCGGCCGCGCAAGAGCGCCTCAAAGAAGCGGGGAGGCTCGAAGATCTTCAATCGGAGGTCGGTGACCCGGCGGCCCTTGATCGCGACGTAAAGAGCCCCTTCCCCCTCGACGCGGGCGAGGCTGTCAACCCGGATGATTTTTTTCTTCATGCCGCAGACTCTCTTTGCGAAACGCCTCCGCCCCGGCGTTGAAACTGCGGAACGTCCGCAGGAGGCCGTCGTCGCTCATCCCCATTCTCCCGAACCAACGGCCGAGGGAGGGGGTGTTCGGCGTCTCCATCGGCCCGAAGCAGCCGTAGCAGCCGCGATGATAGGTCGGACAGAGGGCGCCGCAGCCGGTGTGGGTGACCGGCCCCAGGCAGGGGACGCCGAGCGCCACCATGACGCAGACGTTCCCTTTCCTTTTGCAGTCGATGCAGACGCTGTGCGTCGGGACGCCGGGGCGGCGGCCCTGGAGAAAGGCGGAGATCACCTCCACGAGCTCTCCTTTGTTGATCGGGCAGCCGCGCAGCTCGAAATCGACCGGAACATGGTCGGAAATCGCGGTGGATGTTTCGAGCGTGTCGATGTATTCCGGCCTGGGGTAGACGGCGGAGAGAAACCCTTTTACATCTTTGAAGTTGCGCAGCGCTTGAATTCCGCCGGCCGTGGCGCAGGCGCCGATGGAGACGAGCCTCTTGGAAGCCTTCCGGACCTCCTGAACCCGCGCCGCGTCTTGCGGCGTCGTGATGGAGCCGTCGACCAGCGAAAGATCGTAGGGGCCTTTGATCGTCCTGCGCGACGCCTCCCGGAAGTGGGCGATCTCCACTTCGCCCGCGATCGCCAGCAGTTCGTCTTCGCAATTGAGGAGGGTCAATTGGCAGCCGTCGCACGAGGCGAATTTCCAGACCGCCAGCTTCGGTTTGCGCTTTTTTTCCGATTTCAAATTTCCCTCTTCTCAAACCATTCTTGTATCCGGTCGTAACGATAGACGGGGCCTTCCCGGCAGACGAACGTCGGGCCGAATTGGCAATGCCCGCAAAACGCGACGGCGCATTTCATGTTCCGCTCCAGCGAAAGATAGATCCGATGGGGGGAGACCCCGTGCGCCAGGAGGTCATGCGCGGCGTATCGCATCATCACCTCCGGACCGCACATCATGAAGAGGCCGTTTGCCGCGTCGATCTTCACCTGGCTGAAAAGGTTTGTCACCACCCCGACGCTGTATTTCCACTGACGGTCGGGATGATCCACCGTCAGGTAGACCTCCGTGTCGGGATAACGCCGCCAGGCGCGGAATCGCTCCCGATAGAGGAGATCCTTCGGCGTCTTGATTCCATGAAGAATTTTGAGCGGTCCGTACGAGGCGCGCCGACGGGCGATGTAGTTGATGACCGAGACGACCGGCGCGCAGCCGAGCCCCCCCGTGATGATGACCACCTCTTTCCCTTCGGCCTCTTGCAAAGGCCAGGCGCTTCCGTACGGCCCCCGGAGGCCGACCGCATCCCCCGCTTCCAGCCGGTCGAGCGCGCCGGTGACGTTTCCCACGATCCGGATGGTATGATCGAGCAGCTCGGGATCGCCGGGATCGGAGACGATCGAGATCGGGACCTCTCCCGCGCCGAAGGCGTAGACCATATTGAATTGCCCGGGCTGGAATTGAAAAGCGCGGCGAAGCGCTTCTTCCTGGAATCGGAGGCGGTAGGTGTATATCCCGCGCGCTTCCCGCCGCTTCTCCACGATGTCGGCGGGGTGGGGGATGAAGGGGTCTTGCGGCGGGGCGGGATGGAACACCGCATCTGATCGGTTCATCTTTTCCCCTCCCGGGGATTCTCCCGGATGGCCCGGACCTCTTCGGTAATATCGATCGCGACGGGGCACCAAACAATGCAGCGGCCGCAGCCGACGCAACCCGATACGTCGAATTGGTCCCACCAGGTGGCGAGCTTGTGGGTCATCCATTGGCGGTAGCGGGCCTTGTGAGAGGAGCGAACGCTCCCTCCGTGGATGTAGGAGAAGTCCATCGTAAAACAGGAGTCCCACTTTCGGCGCCGTTCGGTTGTCCCGCCGGTCAGGTCGGTCGCGTCCTCCACGGTCGTGCAGAAACAGGTCGGGCAGACGATCGTGCAGTTTCCGCAGGCGAGACAACGCTCCGCGACGTTGTCCCAACGGGGGTGCTCCAGGTTATTGTAGAGGAGTTCTTTGATCGCGGCGGTATCCATCGTCCGCCCCATCCGCGCGGCCGTGTTCGACACCACCCGCTCGGCGGCCGACCGCTCCGCTTCGCCCGCCGTTTCGCGCGGGATTTCTCGAAGGAGATCATCCCCCTTTTCCGTCCCGATCTCTACGACAAAGTAATGACGGCCCTCTCCCATGATTTCGGTTAAGGCGAGATCGAATCCGAACGTCGCCTTCGGACCGGTGTTCATCGATGCGCAGAAACAGGCGCCGCCCGGATGTCCGCACTGAAGCGCTATGACAAAGATATTCTCGCGTTGTGATTTGTAGAAGGGGTCGACATACTTTCCCTCCATGAAGACCTTGTCCTGAACGGCGATGGCGTGGAGCTCGCAAGCGCGGACGCCGATCAGGGCGAGTTTTGGGGGAGATTCTTCTCTCTCTTCGATCATCCGGAAGCTCTTCCCGTCGCGCTCGGCGCGCCAGAGCCGCCTGTCCGGCGGGAGAAAATATTTTTTCCAGGAGTGGGGTCCGACGGCGTAGCCGAAGAGGGCCTCGTCGTCCCGTTTTTTGAGGCGATAGGTTCCCCCGTCCTGTTCATCGGTCCATCCGATCGGCAAATCGGCGACCGAATTCAATTCATCGTAGACAATCGCGCCGTCACGGAGGGTCGGCCCGACCGGCCGGTATCCCTTCTCTTTCAACAAATCAAAGAGCCGCTGAATATCCCGGCGCTCAATCACGCTTTGTTGGTTCGGTTTTTCTTTGACCCCTTCCATCCTTATTTCCATGAAATAGGCCCCTTATCGCCAGTCTATTCTTTTATCGATTGGGCAGTCAAGATATTTGCGAAGAGATGGATCAAGAACGGGTGCCTTTTACCTGAGATGGCGAAGAAACAATGAGAATGTGTTGAAAAGAGAAATAATCCGGTCGGCCGTTTCAGGAAAGCATTATCGATTTAACCATGTCGGGAAAATGGAAGGGAGGCCATGAAGCGCCGATAGAGATGGATATTCGGGAAAGGGAGTCATTGATAGAGAAATAAAAGAAGATAGAGAAATAAAAGAATATTTGGTGGAGCTGGCCGGGATCGAACCGGCGGCCTCCTGATTGCGAATAAAAAACAATCAATTTTTACAGCGGCTTGATTTTGGGCTGGTTTCCCCGATTTTCTTCTAAAATCAAAACCTTGTTGTCATTCTACTGATTCTACTGATTCTTGCCAATTCTATCCGTTTATCAGAATTTTGGCACAATTTTGACATAATCTGATGGGGTGAACCCTTCTGTTGAGACCGGGCTTGAGCTTCTTGACTTTGTATAGACTGGTCTATATACTAGTCTATATATTTAGGTGAATGGAGGAAAGACATGAAAAGAGAAATTGGTTCCTACGAAGCGAGGACGAAGCTTTCCGAATTGTTGCGGCAGGTGAAGGCGGGTAAGAGCTTCACGATTACCAGTCGTGGAGAAGCGATCGCAGATCTTGTTCCGAGCGCCGGCGTGAAGACGAAAGATAGGGTTGCGGCGGTGAAAAAGATAAAGACGTTTATGCTGAAAAGTCCGGTACGGGGGGTGAATATTAAGGAACTCATCGAAGAGGGGCGCGCATGAACTTCGTTTTGGACAACTCTGTGACCATGCGTTGGTTCTTCGGTGACGGCAAACCGGATGAGCTTGCCTACGCCGGAGCGGCGCTCGACGCAATGAGGAATGCGAAGGCTATTGTGCCTGTGACGTGGGGACTCGAAGTATCCAACGTCATCGCCAAAGCGGAAATGAGGGGGCTAGTAACAGAAGCTCGCAGCGAGGTATTCCTTGAGATGCTTGAAGGGGTAGATATCGAAGCCGATGAGGGTACTTTTTCGCGCGCGTTGTCGGATACACTCCAACTGGCGCGGCGTTACCAGTTATCCGCCTATGACGCTTCCTATCTCGAACTGGCCTTGCGCGAGGGCATACCTCTGGCGACGCTGGATGAAGATTTACAGAAGGCGGCCAAGAAGGCGGGCGTGAAACGCTTTATGTTTAAGTAAAAAGAAACGAGATATGGGCAGGGTCAGGAGATCGGCACAGAGGGAAGGGTCAGCGCTGAGTTTTGATGAGCTTTTCGCTCATCCTCGCGGCTTTGGTAGGATTCATTCCGGTCAGAATTTGGGCGGCGATCTTTTCTTTGATTCTTCCTAAAAGATTTAAGGCCAACGATTCGTTCATCTTCTCGATTCGGGCCGCGGCTTCTTCGGGAGGCATGGCCTCATACATTTTGGCGAGGCGGCTGAATTTTTGATCTTGTGGTGGCGAGTAATTGGGGTCAGAGTACTTTTATTAAAAGTTTAGCTTCGGAAATTATACTCTGACCCCAATTTTCCAGGCTCTGTATGCGTCTATGGGGTTCCGGGAAATCAAGGGCTACTATCGAAATCCTTCGGAGGGTGTCCGGTATATGGCGCTCGAAATCGCCGGAGAGTAGACGATATACCGCATGCGCCTGAGAGGGGACCATGGAAAAACGAATGAAATTTGATCCTGCGCAGATGATCATTCGGACGTTGACGGTTGGCGGATATCGGTCCGTATCAACAACTCATGCAAAAAGGCCTCCGGGAGCATCCGGAGTTATTCCGAATCAGTCCCGACGACCCCGGTGAGCCTCTGGTTCCTTTCTCGAAAAACCAACCCGACGCTTTCACGCTGGGCGCGTTTTCGGAAACGGGTCGTCTGGTTGGAGTAGTCAGCTTCGACCGAGAAACGCGAACCAAACTCAAACATAAAGGGCTTATCCACCGCATGTACGTCCCCTCTGAAGAATCCGGTCGGGGGATCGGGAGAGGACTCCTACAAGAAGCGGTACAACGCGCAAAAGAAATGGACGGTCTGGAACAGATCAACCTCACCGTGGTCGCCACGAACACAAGAGCGAAACAGCTCTATTCGTCCGAGGGATTCGAACCGTTTGCGGTCGAGAAGCGCGGCCTGAAGCACGGCGAACGCTATTTTGATGAAGAACAAATGGCTTTGCGCTTTTGAGAATTATCGCCTGCATGGAAAATAAATCCGTCCCTATTTCTGCTCCGAGTTATGCAAAAGAGCCAAAGCGCGCCCCGACACGGACTCTTTGCCGATCTCTTCAGCCCATACAGCATAAAGCCGCTCGAAACAACGTTGTGGATTACCGGTTAAGTCGATTAAC
>DATDON010000355.1:0-3791 GCA_035293225.1 Candidatus Manganitrophaceae bacterium | reverse complement strand
GGAGAGGCGATTTCTTACCTCCTGATTTTATTCGCTCCTCTCTACGGGGCCTTTTGGAGGAAAATCAAGAAGCGCTTCAATTAAATAACTCATGTTACGCACGAAAGTTCTAGGGAACACCTCCCCTTTGTAAGAGGAGGCGGGGTGGGGTAGAAGGCGACATCGGAACAGAGGCCGTCGCACTCTACCTCCCCTCACCCCTCCTTACGGTTTCCGTTCTACCTCCAACCATTTCCTGAAGGTCACAAAGGAGGGGAAACACGTTTTTATAAGGTACCGGTGGACCAAAGGCCCAGTGCGTAACATGAGTTATTATATCATTCCGACTCCCCCAATAGGAAGAAGTTACGGCGCCCGGCCCGCGTTGATCCGGATTCTTCCCGTTTGGCGTAAAGCATGGTACAATGTTTTCACTTTTGGACCCGAACCTCAATTAAAAATGCGGGAAAGAGCATGGCGTTAAAATTCAGCGATCACAAAGAAATCGATGTGACACAAGTTCTAGAACTTTATCGTAATACCGATTGGGCGAAAGATCGGACGGCGGAGGAGGCGAGGCGGGTTTTGTCTCAATCGAGCCTGGTCTTAAGCCTCTGGGACGGAGAGCGTTTGGTCGCCCTGGCGCGGGTGTTGACCGATTTTATTTTCCGCGCCGCGATTTACGACGTCATGGTCCGGCCGGATGCGCAAAGAAAAGGGATCGGCCGCCTTTTGATCGGCCGGCTTCTCTCCCATCCCTCGCTGAATGAGGTGCCGGTTTTTCACCTGCTGACCAAAGATAAACGCCTCTTTTATGAAAAGCTCGGCTTCCTATCAACCGACAAACGGGGCTTGGACGCGATGATCTACGTTCGGGAGATCAAAGTTAAAACGGGAGGCTGATCCATCGATGAAAGGGGTGGGAACGGCTGGAAAAAGTTCCACCGGCTTTGCGCGTCAGCGAAGGGGGTCTCCCCGCCGGACCCAGCCGATGACATCATTCGCCACCTCTTCCACCGCCCGCCCGGTCACATCGACCACCCCCCATTGGGGGTTTTGACGATAGAGTTCCCGGCAGTAATTGAGCTCTCTTCCGATCGCCTCCAGATCGGCGTAGCCCGAGATGCTCTGGTTCATCTTCTTTAATCGGGCCTTCCGGATTTCCATCAGGCGATGCGCTTCGATCACCAGCCCCACCACCTTGTTCGGCGGCGCTTTTTGCAGCTCTTTCGGAAGGGGAAAATCGAGGATGATCGGGATATTGGCGACTTTGTATCCAAATTGAGCCAGGTAAATCGAGAGGGGCGTTTTGGCCGTTCGGGAAGGGCCCACCAAGATAATATCGGCCTGCCGGATCCCCTGAAGGTTCTGAGCGTCATCATGCTTCACGGTGAATTGCACCGCCTCCACCCGGCTGAAATAGTCGGTATCGACCCGATGAAGGCGGCCCGGCTCCGACCGGGGAGGACTGTCTAAAAAATGGCTCATCGCCGTCAGAAGCGGCCCCAGGAGATCGACCGCCAAAAGCCCGGCCTGAAGCGCCCCCTCCCGCATCTTCATTCGGAGCGACTCCGAGACAAAGGTGAAGATGATCAAGCTTTTTTTGGATTTCGCCTCCTGAAGCACCTCATCGATCTGGGCGTCGGTTCGAATATGATGACGGCGGACCAGCGCCGTCTTGATGTTTGAAAATTGCGAAAGCGCCGCCTGGGCCGTTTTGTCCGCGGTTTCACCGGTCGCGTCGGAGACGACAAAGATCGGATAGAGATCGGAGGCAGGTTGATTCATGACGTTATCATAGCCGATTTTCGTCAAAAAACCAATCCGCGGGAGAAGGATGTTCGTTGATCTTTGGACGATATTTTGCTAAGCTGTCATGAGCCCATCCGAGAACCTCCTTTCTACTGTGGGCGGCTGCAAAGTCCGTGGGGCTGCGTTCTCGGGCCAAAAAGTCCTCGACGTAGCGCACCGGCTACGCCTCCGGGCTTTTTGCCCCTGCGGCCTTGCCCCCCGTCTTTTCGCTCGCCCTCGTGACGAAATGGGGCTCTCGGATGGGCTCTAACAACCTTCATGGAAAGTTCCCGGATTATTCCTGCATGGATCGGCCCCCTTTTATCGCAATCCGCGTCAAGACGCGTCAAGAAAGGATGAAAAGAAAGAGATGAGGACGTTTTCACAGATTCCCAAACGGATCGAACGGCTTGAAGAGCTCGCTTACAACCTCTGGTGGAGCTGGCACCCGGAGGCGCGGGCCCTTTTTGAGGCGCTCGACCGGCCGCTCTGGAGGCGGACCCAGCACAACCCGGTTAGAGTTTTAAGAGAGATCGCGCTGGAACGCCTAAAAGAGGTCGCCGAGGATCCCACGTTTCTACGGCGCTATGACGGGATCTTTAACGCGTACGATAACGATCATGGCCCCCGTTCGACCTGGTTTGGAGATCGCTTTCCTGAATTCGCCGGTCACTCGATCGCCTATTTTTCCGCCGAGTTCGGCTTTCACAACTCCTTGCCGATCTACTCCGGCGGGCTCGGCCTGCTGGCGGGAGACCATTGCAAAGAGGCGGGGGACGTGGGGCTTCCCCTGGTCGGCGTCGGATTTCTCTATCCTCAAGGCTATTTTCATCAACGCATCCAGGCCGACGGCTGGCAGGAGGCGGTCTATCGTCCGCTCGAATTAAACGCCGTTCCGATCCGACCGGCGATCTTCCCTTCCGGTCAGACCCTCGTGGAGGTCCCGGTGGGACCCCGCCCCGTCCACATCGCCGTCTGGCAGGTCCAGGTGGGGCGGATACGGCTTTATTTGATGGACACCGACGTCCGGGAAAACGCCCCTTGGGACCGGGAACTCTCCGCCCGACTCTATGGAGGGGATCAGGAACTGCGAATCCGTCAAGAGATCGTATTGGGAATCGGCGGCGTTCGCGTTCTGCGCGCCCTCGGCATCCATCCGACCGTCTGGCACGCGAACGAAGGGCACACCGCGTTTTTGTTGGTGGAGCGCGCCCGCGAAGAGGTCGCTTCGGGGCTCTCCTTCAAAGAAGCGGCGGAACGGGTCGGTAAGAGCAGTATTTTTACCACCCACACGCCGGTTCCGGCGGGACATGACGCCTTTCCTCCCTCTCTGATCGAGAAATATTTTTCAAGCTACTGGCCCGCGTTGGGGTTGGATCAGGCTCAATTTTGGAATCTGGGCCGCCACATGGAGCCGTGGGGAGAGGCGTTTAATATGACGGCGCTCGCCCTCCATCTTTCGGAAGGGCACAACGCGGTCAGTCAGTTGCACGGCCAAGTGACACGGAAGATGTGGCGGAGTCTCTGGCCGGAAAAAGGGCCGGAAGGGTCTCCGATTATCTCCATTACGAATGGAGTCCATGTTCCGACGTGGGTCTCGCCCGAGATCAATAAGCTTTTTAAACGCTATTTATCCCCCGATTGGATTCATTCCCATGACGATCCCGTCATGTGGCAGCGGGTCACCGACATTCCGGACGATCTCCTTTGGGAAACCCGCCAACAACTGAAACGAAAGCTGTTTGGATTTATCCGGGAGCGGGCGAGGTCTTCCTGGACCGAAGACCGGGCCGACCCGATTCAACTCTTGGCGGCCGGGACCCTGCTCGATCCGGAAGCGTTGACAATCGGTTTCGCGCGGCGTTTCACCTCGTACAAACGGGCGACGTTGATTTTTCATGATCTCGAAAGGTTGAAACGGATACTGGGAGACCGGTGGCGGCCGGTCCAGATCATCTTCGCCGGGAAAGCCCACCCGGCCGACGAGATCGGCAAGCGGTATATTCAACAGATCTATTCCC
>DATDON010000354.1:0-2602 GCA_035293225.1 Candidatus Manganitrophaceae bacterium | reverse complement strand
CAGGCCGTAAATCTTCGAGAACGTCCGGAGGGTGATGAGCGAGGCCCCTTCCCGGAGGAGGGGCGCCGTCTGCGGAAAATCGGGGTCGGTCGCATATTCGGCGTACGCCTCGTCGAACACCGCCAGGACCCGCTTCGGAAGCCGGGATAAAAACCGGGCCACCTCTCCCCTTTTGACGATCGTCCCGGTCGGATTGTTGGGGTTGCAAACGAAAATCAACTTGGTCTTGGAGGTCACCGCCTTCGCCATCCGGGCGAGGTCGTGCCGCCCGTCCCGCAGCGGAATCTGAACCGGCTTTCCGTGGCCCGCCGTCACCGCCAGGCGATAGAGCGAAAAACTCGGATCGGCCATGACCGCCTCATCCCCCGGCAGGATAAAGGTCCGGACCAACAGCTCGATGATCTCATTCGAGCCGTTCCCGATCATCACCTGCGACGCCGGGAGCTTCCATCTCTCGGCCAGCGCCTCTTTCAAATAGTAGCCCGCCCCGTCGGGATAACGCTGGATCTTCCTCAATCCCTTCCGGACCGCCGCCATCGCCTTCGGAGAAGGGCCCAACGGGTTTTCATTGGAGGCGAGCTTGATGGCCCCCTGAATTCCCAGCTCCCGCTCCAACTCCTCCATCGGCTTTCCGGGAGGATAGGGGATCAGGCTTGCGATGTCGCCGCTGACTTTCAACATAAAAGGAGCCCTATTTTTTGATCTCTTCCGCCATCGGGTAAGAGCCGAGCGTTTTCAGGAAAATAGCCTGAGATTTCAACTCTTCGAGGGCCAGCCGGACCTTCTCGTCTTCCACATGACCGACCACATCGACGTAAAAGATATATTCCCACGCCTTTTTCTTGGAGGGGCGCGATTCGATCTTGGTGAGATTGATCTGGTGGTCCGCAAAAGGACGAAGCGTGTCGTAAAGGGCGCCGACCTTATCTTTAATGGAGAACATCACCGATGTCTTGTCCCGCCCCGTCCGCCCGGGCGATTTCCGGGAAACCACCAGAAACCGGGTGAAGTTATGAATGTTGTCTTCGATCCGTTTCTTAATGATCGTCAAGTTATAAAGTTTGGCCGCGAGCTCGGAGGCGATCGCCCCCGCCGTCGGGTCTTCCTGGGCCAGCTCCGCCGCCCGCGCGGTGCTCGAAACCTCCGTCACCTGAATGCGCGGCAGGTTTGTCTCCAAAAAATTCTTGCACTGGGCGATCGCGTGCGGATGGGAATAGACCCTCCGAAGCTCTTCGATCTTCCCGGTCTTGGATAGGAGGTGATGATGAATCTCCAGCGAGATCTCCCCGAATATTTTCAGGGGAGAGTCGACGAACAGGTCGAGGGTGTGGTTCACGACCCCTTCGGTCGAATTCTCGATCGGCACGACCCCGAAATCGGCCCGCCCCCGCTCCACCTCGTCGAAGACCTCTTTAACGCTGTTCACCGGCAGGCCGGGCGCCGAGAACCCAAAGCGCTGCACGCAGGCGAGATGGGTAAAGGTCGCCCGCGGGCCGAGGTAGGCGACCTTGATCGGCCCCTCCAAGGAGAGCGAGGCGGAAATGATCTCCCGAAAGACACTCCTCAACGCCTCGTTCGGAAACGGCCCCGGGTTGAGCCGGACCAGCCGGTCGTAGATCTCCTGCTCGCGGGAGGGGGCGTAGAAATCGCTCTGTTGACTCTTTTTGATCTTTCCGACCTCCTGAACGATGCGCGCCCGATCGTTTAAAAGCGATAGAAGCCGCTCATCGATCTCGTCGATTTTCTGACGCAACGGAGAAAGCGGGTCCGTTTTGGACAAAAGAAGACCTCCAACTGAGAAATTTTAGAATTATAGCGTACTTAGGCGATATTATCAAGCAGTTTTTAGGATGAAATTACATCTTCATGGAATTAGAGAGCCGGCTCTTCAAGTTAACTGTTCCCTGGAAGATCCTAAAACTCCGCTCGGCATTTCCAGGCGGGAAGATAAGAGGGTGAACCAGCGGTAGGAAGTAGGGTCGGAAATTTTAAAAGAACTCTTTACAAATGGTAACATATATGTTACCTTAGCTTATGCCCGAGCGCAATGTCGTTGAATATCTGGAAGGCGGCGTTTCCCCTTTCGGCCAGTGGCTCCATAAACTTGCTTCTCAAGCCGCGGCGAAAGTGGCAACGGCCGTGTATCGACTGGAGCAGGGCCACTCTTCCAACATTAAATCTGTTGGTCAAGGCGTTTCTGAATATAAAATCGACTTTGGTCCGGGGTATCGAATTTACTTTGGTCAAGAAGGCGATTTATTAATCATCCTTCTCGGGGGAGGAACGAAGAAAAGCCAGAAGAGAGATATCAACACCGCCCAGAGGCTTTGGGCACAGTACAAAATGAGCAAGAAAGGATAATGGAGGGAACCATGCCCGTCACGCGATCATTCCGCGCCACCATTATGGAGCGCGCATCCAAAGATTCGAAGTTTCGCCAACACTTATTAACCGAGGCTGTGAACGAGCTACTCGCAGGGGACCTTCAAGCCGGCAAGGCCATACTACGCGACTACATCAATGCGACGATCACATTCGAGCATCTGGCTAAGGCGCTTAGCATTCCGAGCAAGAGTATTCACCGGATGTTGGGCCCGAAAGG
>DATDON010000353.1:0-8935 GCA_035293225.1 Candidatus Manganitrophaceae bacterium | reverse complement strand
GGACGGAAAGGGATTCCTCCGGTCGCTCTCGGAAATGGAGGTCGATCCGTCGGGGAAACGGGTCATCCTCCTCGGCGCGGGAGGGGCGGCGAAGGGGGTGGCGATCTCGCTGGCGGAGACGGGGCTTTCGGAAATCATATTAATCAATCGCAACCTGGAACGGGCCAAAGCGCTCGCCGATCGCTTGACCTCGCTTCACCCACGCCTGAAAATCTCCCTTCTCGGAAGAAATTTTGAGAGATCGGACGTTCGGAACGACACGCCGACCCTTTTGATCAACGCAACACCTCTTGGGATGAGGGAGGACGATCCGTCCCCTTTTCCTTTGTCCTTTTTAGATCCTTCTTGGGTTGTCGCCGATCTGGTCTACCGACCTGATGAGACGGCGCTCCTGCTGGCCGCCCGAAAGGCCGGTTCTAAAATTATTCCCGGCCTTGGAATGCTCCTTTATCAGGGCGCCCTGGCGTTTGAAATTTGGACCCGAAAAAAGGCCCCCATCGAAGTGATGAGAGCGGCCCTCCGGGGCGGGATATCACCCCATTAACCTCCGAAACCTTCGAAAAAAACATATTTTGTCTCAATTCCGAGTTGATTGACAGAAATTGTAACTTCGGATAAACTTTCCTCAGCGTTGTAGAGGTCATCATCGATCGATTAAGACGCTTTTGGGTTTAATCGGACGCCCGGGCGCCGTTTATAACCGCTTTGAATCCCTTTTTCGACTTCCCAATCCCAAGAAAGGACGTAAATTGATCGCGGAAAAACTTGGAAAATTGATCGTCAACGCGCAACTGATCACCGACGAACAACTCCAAAAGGCCTTAAACGCCCAAAAAAAAGAGGGGGGAAGGCTCGGCAGCATCCTGGTCCGGCTCGGTTTTATCGAGGAGGTCAAGCTGCTCAAATTTTTAAGCCAGCAGTACGGCGTTCCCTCTATCGATCTGGCGAAACTCGACATCGATCCCGCCGTGGTGAAACTCATTCCGGTGGAAGTCGTCAAAAAATACCGTGTTCTGCCGATTAAACGTTTGGGCGCCACATTGACCCTGGCGATGGTCGATCCGACCGACGTGTTCGCGATTGACGACATTAAATTTATGACCGGATACAATGTGGAGCCGATCATCGCGGCGGAATCGGCCGTCATCGAAAAAATCGGGCAGTATTATGGAAAGGGAGGGGGCGCCCTCGTTGAAAAAACCGTCGCGATTGAGGCGAAGGATTATACCCTTACGGAAGATAGCGACAATGAGCTTTCCCTGGGAGAGGACAGCGAAAGTCCGATGGTCTCGGTCGATGATTTCGACACCGTCGTCGGGGACGCCCTCGACAACATCGATGTTGTCGAAGAACAGCAGGACGACGGATCCGCTAAAGATGTCGACGCGCCGATCGTCAAACTGGTGAACGGGGTGCTCGTCAACGCGATCAAGGTCGGCGCCAGCGATATCCACGTGGAGCCGTTCGAGACGGTGTTCCGCGTCCGTTTCCGGATCGACGGCGTCATGAAAACCGTCATGAACCTTCCGATCAAAATCAAAAACGCCGTGGTTTCCAGGTTGAAGATCATGTCGAAGCTCGATATCGCCGAGCGGCGCCTCCCACAAGACGGCCGGATTAAATTGAAGATGGGTAAAAAGAGAGAAGTCGATTTCCGTGTTTCCACCCTTCCCTGCCTCTTCGGCGAAAAGGTGGTGATGCGTATCCTCGACAAGGGGAATCTCTCTCTTGATTTGACCAAACTCGGTTTTGAAGTGAACGCGCTAAAAGATTTTACCGATGCGATTAACGCTCCCTATGGGATGGTCCTCGTGACCGGCCCGACCGGAAGCGGAAAGACGACCACCCTTTACTCCGCCCTGAGCACCATCAACACGCAAGAGATCAACATCATGACGGCGGAAGATCCGGTGGAATACAACCTCATGGGGATCAATCAGGTTCAGATGAAGGAAGAGATCGGCCTCAATTTCGCCGCCGCGCTCCGATCCTTTCTCCGGCAGGACCCGGATGTGGTGATGGTGGGGGAAATCCGGGACTACGAAACGGCGGAGATCGGGGTCAAAGCGGCCCTGACCGGCCATTTGGTTTTGTCGACGCTCCACACCAATGACGCGCCGAGCACCATTAATCGTCTTCTGAATATGGGGATTGAGCCCTTTCTCGTCGCCTCTTCGGTTGTTTTAATCCTTGCCCAGCGGCTTGCCCGGAGAATTTGTTCTAAATGTAAAGAGGTCGAAACGGCCGCTCCTGAAGCGCTTTTAAAAGCCGGTTTCAAGGAAGAAGATTTGAAAGGCCTCGTCCTTTATAAAGGCAAAGGATGCGAGATGTGCAATAAATCCGGATACAAGGGGCGGGTCGCGCTTTATGAGGTGATGCCGGTTAGAGAAGAGCTTCGAGAGCTGATTTTGCAGGGGGCCTCCGCCGACGAAATTAAAAAAAAGGCGATCGTTTTAGGAATGAAGACCCTTCGAATGAGCGGGCTTTCGAAGGTGAAAGAAGGGATGACCACCTTAGAAGAGGTCCTCGACAGCACGTTTTCGGATTAACCGAATTCAAGCGACGATGCGCGCGCTTTTCCCGAAAGAGGGATTTTTAAGCTTCAACAGGCCGCCTCGTTTTCCGACCCCACTCATTTTATATAGGAGACCCAGCGCCGGACTAAAGGACGCCTTGCCGACAAGCGCTTCACTCGGAACAGGATGGTTTTCGTTCCCCCTGCAACCATTTCCCGAAGGTCATGGTTTCCGCTTCTCCGGAAAACCATTTCCCGAAGGTCATGGGACACTGCATGTGCAGGATGGGACACTGCATGTGATAGGATCATGCGCATCGTATCCGAATCGGCTTTGTGATGAGTGGATCGGGTTTATTTTTGCAATATTAAAAATGAAAGGGAGAGAGACATGGCCAACTTGCACCAGCTGCTTCAAACCATGATTGAAAAAGGGGCCTCCGATCTTCATATCACCACCGGTTCCCCGCCGCAAATTCGCGTCAATGGACACCTTGCCCCTTTAGATCTTCCCCCATTGACCCCCGCCGACACGAAGCAATTGGCTTACTCCGTTTTAACCGACGCGCAAAAACATCGTTTTGAAGAGGAAAACGAATTGGATTTTTCGTTCGGCCTCAAAGGGCTGAGCCGGTTTAGAGGAAACATTTTTGTTCAGAGAGGAGCGGTGGGGGGGGCGATTCGGACCATTCCGTTCAAGATTAGGACATTTGAAGAGTTGGGTCTGCCCCTTATCGTCCACGAATTGGTCAAAAAACCGCGAGGGCTTGTTCTGGTGACCGGCCCGACCGGAAGCGGAAAATCGACGACCCTGGCCTCCATGATCGACCGGATCAACATGGAACGGCATGACCACATCATTACCATTGAAGATCCGATTGAATTCCTTCATCCTCATAAAAAATGCGTGGTCAACCAAAGAGAGGTGACTTCCGACACAAAGACTTTCAAGGCCGCGCTGAAGTATATCTTACGTCAAGATCCGGATGTGGTCCTGATCGGCGAGATGCGGGATCTGGAGACGATTGAGGCGGCGCTGACCATTTCAGAGACCGGCCATCTTACTTTCGGAACGCTCCATACGAATTCCTGCGCTCAAACAATGAACCGGATCATTGATGTCTTTCCGTCACATCAACAACCGCAGGTTCGCGCGCAGCTCTCCTTTGTCTTGGAGGGGGTCATTTCCCAGCAACTTATTCCGAAAATGAACGGACAGGGGAGGGCGATGGCGATGGAAATCATGATCCCGACCCCGGCGATTCGAAATCTCATCCGGGAGGATAAAGTCCACCAAATTTATTCTTCCATGCAGACGGGCCAAGGGAAACATGGGATGCAAACCATGAACCAGGCTCTCTATGAACTTTATTCGAAGAGGTTGATTTCGCACGAAGAGGCGATTGGAAGATCGAGCCAGGTTGAAGAACTGATGGCGATGATGAACCGCGGCGGCGGGCCGACGACGACCCCCAGGGAACCGGGAAGAATGGCGCCGGCGGGACGCTGATCATGAAGGAGTAACGTATGGCGACTTTCACCTGGACGGGAAAGACCAGACAAGGATCGATTCAAAAAGGGGAACTCGCGGCGAATAACCGCGAAGAGGTCATTGCGCTCCTTCGAAAAGAAAACATTCTGGTCACCTCGGTTCAGCAAAAATCCAGAGAGTGGAAACTTCCCGGGTTCGGGGCGAAAATTACGGATAAGGATATCGTGATTTTCACCCGGCAATTCTCCACGATGATCGACGCGGGGCTTCCCCTCGTCCAGTGTCTGGAAATCCTTTCGAATCAATCTGAAAACCCCGCCCTGGCGAAGGCGGTCGTGGCGGTTCGGGGGGATGTGGAGGGGGGGGCGACTTACGCCGACGCCCTCCGGAAGCATCCGAAAGTTTTCGATGAACTCTACGTCAACATGGTGGCGGCGGGAGAGGCGGGGGGTATCTTAGACACCATTTTAAACCGGTTGGCGAAACATATCGAAAAATCGATGAAGTTGAAAAAAGAGATCAAGTCGGCGATGGTCTACCCGACCACGATCATGGCGGTGGCGGCGATTGTGATCGTGATCTTGATGGTGTGGGTGATTCCCATTTTTGCGAAGATGTTCACCGATTTCGGCGGGACGCTTCCGGCCCTGACCCAACTGGTCATCGACACCAGCTATTTTATGCAAAGTAATATTATTTTTATCGTCGGAGGGGTCTTTGGTCTTTCTTACGGTTTTAAGAAGTATTACAAGACCTACGCAGGCCGCAAAGCGGTCGATCGATTCGCATTGAAACTTCCCGTGATCGGCGACGTGATCCGGAAGGCGGCGGTGGCGAAGTTTACCCGGACGTTGGGAACGCTGATCTCCAGCGGCGTTCCTATCTTGGAAGGCTTGGGCATCGTCGCGAAAACGCCCGGCAATAAAATTATCGAAGAAGCGTTGATGAACGCCCGTCAGAGCATCAGCGAGGGAAAAACGATTTCCGATCCATTGGGAAAGGAAAAGGTCTTTCCCCCAATGGTGGTCCAAATGATCGCCGTGGGGGAGACCACCGGCGCGCTCGACGCCATGCTGGGCAAGATCGCCGATTTTTACGATGATGAAGTGGACTCCGCCGTGGCCGCCTTGACCTCTCTGTTGGAGCCGATGCTGATGGTTTTTCTCGGCGTGACCGTCGGAACGATCGTGATCGCCATGTATCTTCCGATTTTCAAGATGGCGTCCGTGGTCGGATGAAAAAGGAAGAAGAAATTATTTTATCTAAAGTAAAATGGTTGATGGCTTTAAGGGTTGTTTTAGTCACCTCCCTTCTCGGCCTGCCTCTCCTGCTCCAGCTTAATTTCCTGAAAAACACCTGGTCGATTTCGACTTTTTACTTTCTGATCGGATCGACCTATTTTCTGACCATCGTTTACATCAATTTGATGAGCCGGGTCCGAAATCTCTCCTTTTTTATTTCGGCGCAATTGGCGATCGATCTTCTGTTTGAAACCGCGCTGATTACGGTCACCGGGGGGATTGAGAGCCCCTTCCCTTTCCTTTATATCGTGACCATCGTCGCCGGGACGATATTTTTTTATCGCAAAGGAGGGGTTTTGACCGCCGCCGGCGCCAGCCTCTTTTTCGGCACGCTCATGAATCTCCAACACGCCCAATTCCCTCCCTTTTACTTCTCCAGCCCGCTCGGCAATAAAGAGCTGGTGTATATGCTGTTCCTTTACATGATTGTTTTTTTTACCGTCGGCGTTGTCAGCGGAAGATTGTCGGAAAAGCTGCATGAACAGGAGATCGGCTATTCCGAGTTGCGCATCTTTCACGAATATATTGTGCAAAGCATCTCCAGCGGCCTGATCACCACCGACCTGGCTGGGAAAATCACCTCTTTTAACCGTTCCGCGTCGGAGATGACCGGTCTTCATCCCCATGAGGTGATCGGCGCGACCTGGTGGGACCTTTTTTCATGGAATGACATCCAAAACCGTTACCGCGATCTCTCGGTGACGGGCTCCTCCCAACGCTTCGAGGGGGAGATTCAAAACAAACGGGGAGAACGATGTCTCCTCGGGGTGACGATCTCTCCCTTGCGGAATGAGCAAGGCGCCAAAATAGGAGTGATCGGGACCTTTCAGGACCTGACGCAACTGAGAAACCTGGAAGAGGAAATGCATAAGAAGGAGCGGTTGGCGATGATCGGGGAGATGGCGGCCGGGATGGCGCATGAGATCAGGAATCCCCTCGCCTCCTTATCCGGCTCGATTGAGGTGTTGAAGAAAGAGCTTCGCCTCACGGATGAAAATATGAAATTGATGGAAATCGCCGTCAGTGAAGCCGACCGCCTTAATTCCATCATCACGCAATTCCTCCTCTACGCGAAGCCGGCGCCTCCCCGAAGGAGGCGGGTCGATCTTCACCTCCTTTTGTCCGAGACCCTTCAGCTGATCCAAAACGATCCCGATCGGGACGAAAGGATACAGGTGGAGCTGCGGGTCGGTCCTGAGCCGATCATGATCTTTATTGATCCCGACCAAATCAAGCAGGTCTTTTGGAATTTGTCCATCAACGCCTTTCAAGCGATGCCGGAGGGGGGGGCATTGACGATCTCGACGCGGAGGGTCTTTTCCGATAAAAGGAAGGGGCTCGGATCGCCCCGGGGGGGCGCTGAAATCGTTTTTAAAGACACGGGGGAAGGGATCCGTCCGGAAGATCTTCCGAAGATTTTCTATCCGTTTTTCACGACGAAGAGTTCCGGGTCCGGCCTGGGGCTCGCGATTGTTCAGCGCGTGGTCGATGAGCATTTCGGAAAGATCGACGTGAAGAGCGGCCCGGAGGGAACGGTTTTTACGGTGGCCCTTCCGATGGACGAGCCGGTCGATCAGGCGGAAAGAGAGCCCATCGATGACCTTCAGGAAATGGTTGAAGGAGGAGCGAAAACCATTCCGCCGACGTGAAACCGCATCGGGGAAAAGATAGAGCGTATCATTTTTTATAAGTAAAATCGTCATCATCGATTATCATTTGGGAATCCGTTCAGATGGAAAAAATTTTAGTAGTCGATAACGAAAAAAGCATGCGCGACTTTCTCGCGATCGTTCTTAAGAAAGAGGGTTATTTTGTTGCGACCGCGGAGGACGGGGATGAAGCGCTGAAGACGCTGGAGAAGGAGATCTTCGACATCGTGATCACCGACATGAAGATGCCCCGAATGAGCGGGCTGGAGCTTCTCAAGGCGACTAAAGAGATCTCTCCGGAGACGATCATCCTCATGATGACGGCGTTCGCCTCCACCGAAACAGCGGTGGAGGCGATGAAAGAGGGCGCTTATGACTATTTGACCAAGCCCTTTCAGGTCGACGAGGTCAAGCTGATTATTCGGAACGCCCTGGAGCGAAGAAAACTTCGGCAGGAAAACACGCAACTTCGCCGTGAGCTGAAAGACCAGGGGGCCTTTACCCAGATTATCGGCAAAAGCGAAAAGATGAAAAAGGTGTTGGATCTGGTTCGAAAGGTCGCCGACAGCAAGAGCAATATTTTAATCTACGGCGAATCGGGAACGGGAAAGGAGTTGATCGCCCGGGCGATCCATTACAACAGTTCCCGAAAGGAGCGGCCCTTCGTCACCGTGAATTGCAGCGCGCTTCCGGAAGCGCTTTTGGAAAGCGAACTCTTCGGCCATATGAAAGGCTCTTTCACCGGCGCCGTCGTGAATAAGGAAGGTCTTTTTGAAGTGGCGAATGAAGGAAGCCTCTTTCTCGACGAAATCGGAGAGACCTCTCTATCGATCCAGGTCAAACTGTTGCGTGTGCTTCAGGAGAAGGAGTTCCGCCGCGTCGGAGGGACCAAAGATTTGAAGGTGGATGTCCGGATCATCGCCGCCACGAATAAAGATCTTGAAAAATCGGTCGCAGAGGGAAAATTCCGCGAGGATCTTTATTACCGGCTCGATGTGATCCCGATAACGCTGCCTCCCTTGCGGGAGCGGCCCGAAGATGTCCCGATGCTCATCGACTTTTTTATCGGTCGTTTCAACCAAAGTTTGGGGAAGAAGATCGAAGGGATCGATCCGGAGGCGATGCGCGTCTTGATGGCGCACGATTGGAAAGGGAACGTCCGGGAACTGGAAAATGTGGTGGAACGGGCGATCGCGCTGGCGTCGAATAAGGTTTTAACGATTCAAGATTTCAGCGAAGAATTTTTGAAGCAGACGCAGACGATTCCGATCCCTGCCTCCATTCCGGAAGAGGGATTGCATCTGGAGGATTTGATCGGGAAAATAGAAAGAGAGCTTCTTTTAAAAGCGCTTCAAGAGACCAACTGGGTCAAGAAAGAGGCGGCGAAATTGCTCCACATCAACTTCCGCTCGTTCCGCTACCGTCTTGATAAATACGGCATCAAGAGAAACAAGAAAGGAATCGCCGATCCCGATGAACCGGAATCGGATGAACCCGTCGAATAAGGCGCCCTCTTTTCGCTTCCCGTCCAACCCTTAGAAATTCTTTTTCATTTCAAGTATAATTAGAGAACATCCCCTCCGAGCCGCTTCAAAATCGCTCGGACGTTGAAAAGGCCTCCGATGAAAGATCCCTTGATCTTGAAAGCCCCCGCGAAGATCAACCTATATTTAAAGGTAGTCGGTAAAAGGGGGGATGGTTACCACGATATCCTCTCCTGGATGCAGATGGTCGGGCTCTACGATGTTTTGACCTTCCGGAAAGCGGATTCCGGAATCGATCTGCGGGTTGAAAACCGGTCGATCGCCGCGGATCGATCCAATCTGGTGGTCCGGGCGGCGGAATCGCTCGCGAAAGAGGCGAAAACATCGGAAGGGGCGTCGATCGTCTTGACGAAAAACATTCCGGTTTCCGCCGGCCTCGGCGGAGGGAGCAGCGACGCGGCCGCCGCCCTGGTCGGATTGAACCGCCTTTGGTC
>DATDON010000352.1:0-2231 GCA_035293225.1 Candidatus Manganitrophaceae bacterium | reverse complement strand
ATTCTCTCGACCGAGCGGTTCGATGCCGGCCCACTCCTCAAGACGCTGAAAGAGGCGCCGGCGCTGGTCGGTCAGGACCTGGTCCGCAAAGTCACCTGTTCCGAGCCTTACTCCTGGAAAGAGGGGGCCTGGCGGGAGACCCCCCCGCCCCCTCGCTATCATCTCGTCGCATACGACTTTGGGATCAAGCAAAATATCCTCCGGATGTTGGTTCAGTCCGGATGTCGGGTCACCGTGGTTCCGGCGGAAACCCCCGCCGAAAAGGTCCTTGGAATGGAACCGGACGGGGTCCTTCTATCGAACGGGCCGGGGGACCCAGAGGCGCTCCCTTACGCCATCCGGAACACTGAAAAGCTGATCGAGAAAAAACCGATCTTCGGGATCTGTCTCGGACATCAAATTTTGGGATTGGCGTTGGGGGGGAAATGTTTTAAAATGAAGTTCGGCCATCATGGGGGGAATCAACCGGTCATGGACCTGGCCAGCAAAAAAGTCCAGGTGACGGCGCAGAATCATGGGTTCGCGGTCGATTATTCCGCGATTGAAAAAGAGGTGGAGATCACCCATATTAACCTTAACGACGGGACGGCGGAGGGGGCTCGGCATCGGCGTCTGCCGATCTTCTCGGTTCAATACCATCCGGAAGCTTCTCCGGGACCCCATGACGCCTCCTTTCTCTTTAAAGAATTCGTTCAACGTCTGAAGGAGCGAAGTACCCCATGAAGCAGGCGATGGTTCTCGTTTTAGGAACTCTTCTTTCTCTCAACGCCGCCGGATGCGTCTATAACATCTCTCTCTTTCCAAAGATGGAGCCGCTTCAAGAAGAGACGCTCGAAGGGACCGGCGCCGATAAGATTCTCCTCATCGATATCTCGGGGGTCATCTCCGAAGAAGGACAAAGGGGGATCATCGAAGGGCCCGATATGGTCTCGCGGGTCAAGGAGGAGTTGACGCGGGCGGCGGCGGACCCGGCGGTGAAGGCGATTGTCCTGCGGGTAAACAGCCCCGGCGGAACGGTCACCGCGTCGGACATGATCTATCACGAGATTAAACGCTTCAAAGAGCGGACCGGGCGGAAGGTGATCGCCTCCATTCTCGACGTGGGGGCCTCCGGCGCCTATTATGTCTCGATGGCGGCCGACCGGATCGTCGCCCATCCGACGTCGGTCACCGGCAGCATCGGGGTGATCCTGCTTCATGTGAACTTACAAGGCTTGCTGGAAAAGGTCGGGGTCGGGGCCGAATCGATCAAATCGGGGGAACACAAAGATTTGGCCTCCCCGTTCAAACCGCTCCCCCCCGAAGACCGCAGGATTTTGCAGAGTATCATCGACAATATGTACGGCCGGTTTTTGCAAGTGATCGCGGAGGGGAGGGCGGACCTGAAGCCGGATCGGATTAAGGCGCTGGCCGACGGCCGGATTTATACCGCGGCCGACGCGAAAGAGCTCGGCCTGATCGACCAGATCGGCTATCTCGATCAGGCGATCGATCTCGCCAAGTCGGAGGCGGGAATCAAAGAGGGGAAGGTGGTCCTCTATCGCCGCCCCCATGAATATAAAAATAACATTTACTCGCAGATCGCATCGAAGGGAGCAAATCCATTCTCAACCTGGGGGATCGACCCGAAAGATCTCCTCCAGGGGGGATCGGCGAAGTTTTTGTATCTCTGGGCGCCGTAGGGGAATGACGTTGGACAAAATCAAAACAGTGGGACGGAGACGACAAAGAGAGACAAATACGGAGGAAGAGTATGATGTCTTGCTCCGGACGTTACAGGGGATTGCGAAAAGCAATGCAATCTGCCCGAAAGAAACCTATCGATTTAGAACCTTTGAGGAAGCCGATCAGTGGATGATCAAGATGATGGCCAAGAGTTCAGCCGCAACCCAACATTAGATGATCTGGTTCAGCTCTGTAAATCTATTCCTTCAAGGGGTGAAAGTCCCTTTCGCCGACCTCAGATCTCTGATCGAGACCAAACGAGGGATCCGTCCAAAAGACGTTTTGGATCGATCTTTTTTAGAAAAGAAATTGAAACGTCTTAAAAGCAAAGAGAAGTAGCTCATGCCCAAGCGAACCGATATTCATAAAATTTTATTGATCGGCCCCGGGCCGATCGTCATCGGGCAGGCGTGCGAGTTCGACTATTCCGGGACCCAGGCGTGCAAGGCGCTCCGGGAGGAGGGATATCAGGTGATCTTGGTCAACAGCAACCCGGCGACCATTAT
>DATDON010000351.1:0-3524 GCA_035293225.1 Candidatus Manganitrophaceae bacterium | reverse complement strand
CCTTCGCCCTGATTTTGATCTTTTCCTCGCGCGGCGAATCGACTTTAAAACGATAATAAGAAGTATCCCTCCCTTTCGCCGGAATCCTGCTGTCCGATAAAATCGTCGTTTGCCGCCAGTGCGGCGCCGGAATACGAAAATCGGGGGTCGGCCGGGGAAAATCCTTCGCGACGTCGGCGAGCACTTTGGCGAAGCCTTTGCCCGGAAGCCCCGCGTAATTTCCCTCCTCGGGACGGCCGACTCCTCCCCATTCAGGGACCACGGGGCCTTCCAGGGTTTTTAACGTCCGCCCCTCCGAATCGAGCGCCTCTACCAGCAGAATCATGTTTCTCATCGGAACGCCGGTCGGAATATGGTGGCCGGCTTTCTCATTCGAGAGGCCGACCCGGACCGCCGCCACGCTTCCCTCCCACGTCGCGTCCAACTCCAACTTCACCGCTTCCGACATAAATTGGAGATCACCCGGTCCCCGAAAACGATGACTCGGTATTGTTTTGGGATCTCTTTTGACCCCCCCCTTCTCGGGAGGGGCGACGTGGGTCGCGACCCCATCGGGCGGCATATGACAATCCTGACACGATGTTCCTGCCTTTGAATAAGGGCTGTTTGACCATTCTTCGAATTCGGAGTAGATCGGTGTCCCCCAAAATGCGGCGTTGTGACAGGGGGCGCAAAAGCGGCTCTCCTTGTAAATCGCCGCATAGGTGTCGGGGCCGGCGACGGCGTCGTCGTATGGACCCAGAAAAACCTGTTTTCCTTGAGGGGGCCGATTAAACTTGATCGAGAGCGCGCCGGGATAATTTCTATCGGGACGAACGTCGACATCCCGTATCTTATGGCAGAAGTCGCAAGAGATTCCCTCTTTCGCAAGCCCGGTCGCCTCGGTCAGGTCTCCGCTTTGCCGGGGGGTCAGGGCGTGAAGCGGAACATGACAATGGGCGCAGTTCCCTTGGCTCTTTGGAAAATCGAGCTTATAGCCGGGGAAGATCCCCGTCCGCCCCGCCGCGTCGGTTCCGTTATACATGCTGAGAAAGATCGGGTTCTTGGCGGAACGGGCGTGCGCGTCTTGACGCCACTGAGCGACGATGAGGTCGGCGTGGCAATGAGAGCAGTTCCGCTCGAACCGACTTTTCCAACGCTCTTTTCCCGTCATGGAAACAAGGGCCTTTCGAGCGGCGATATCTATTTTTTCCAGAAGAGTGGGGGGGTCCGGGGAGATCCAGCGGTAATCTTTGTTATCCCCGAGTGGAATTGATTTCAGGGTGATGACCGCTTTTTTCTTTCCAGGGGCGGCCTTCACCCACCCATTCATCCGCCCCTCTTTCCATGCGGTCAGAACGACCTCCTCGACAGAGCCGATATCGATCCAAAACCTTCCGAGAAAATCGGTCCGGGTCGAAGTCTCCGTCGCTTGTATCCTTATAACGGCGTCGGGAAGAGGCGCCCCTCCTTCGTCGACCACGAGCCCCTCGATCGATTCGCCGTGAGCGCGGGCGCTCCAAAGCAGGAAAATCAGGAGAAAACAAACATGAAGTGGGTTACCCATTCGCGCTGGCCTGAATGAAAGAACGGCGTCCTTTTACGGAATGACTTCATTTTTAACGCCGAAACGGAATAGAGAATGCCGGAATTCTTACCGCGACGCAGGAAAGTATACCATATAACAAAACAGACGCCGGAACCGGGGGGTTCATTCAGTCAGGCCCATTCCGAGCGCCGAGGCTTTTCGTGGAGGTTTAAGAAAGAGGCGGGCTGAAAGCGGATGACGCGCGCCCGGCTCGGCGGGATGGCTTCCGGCCGGCGCGCTTTTTTATGATTGGAGGGAGTCGATCACCCGGACGAGCCGCTCGCGGGCCTCTTTGGCCACCGGGGCGATCGCCGGATTCCCGACGATTGCGAGGGCCGCTTCCGGATCTTGCGCCGAAACGACCGCCTTCCCGTTTTTCCCCTCATAGACGATGACGTTGCAGGGGAGGAGGAGGCCGATCTCCGTCTCGGCGGTCAACGCCTGATAGGCCAGAGTGGGATTACACGCCCCCAGGATGACATATTTTTTAAAATCTTTATCGAGCTTCTTTTTGATCGTCTCTTTCACGTTGATCTCGGTCAAGACCCCGAACCCCTCTTTCTTCAGCGCTTCGGTGACCTTGGGGACCGCCTCTTCGTAAGTGATATTCAACGTCGTTCGGATGCCGTATTCTTTTCCCATTTTATCCCTCCTATGCGTTCATTTTGGGGAGAGCCTCAGAGACCCCCGGTGGACGGCCCATGGAGCCTCCTTTTCCGTTCGTCTTAATATAGACTACTTCGATCCCGTTTAACAATGGGGCGGTTCGGACACGCCGAGTTTCCTTAAAAAGACCATCATGGGACAGGATTTGGTTTTAGGCCAAAACAGACCCAAATCGCCCGGGCGGGAGGAAATCTCCTTGCGGCCAAAGAGGGGGTTATGTTATCTTTTCGGTTTGGAGGGCGCCATGCGGCCGAAGTCGGTTCTCTACGTCTTTCTTCCATGCAAAAAGGTCTATCCGCTGGGAATCACCACCCTGGCCCATTTCCTGCGCCGACATCATCCGGAGGCGCCCCAGCGGATATTGGACCTCTCCCTCCTCCCCCGCTCCGGACGGCGCGGGGCGCTCCGGGAGGTGATCTCCTCTTTTAAACCCGACCTGATCGCCTTCTCCTGGCGGGACGTTCAGATGTTCGCGCCGCACGAGGGGGACGAGTCGATCAAATACGCCTTTGATTTTTATTACTCTTTGAATCCGGTGAAGAAGTTCGTCGCGTCGATTCAGGGGCTGCGCCACCTCTGGATCTACTACAGCAATCTTCGCGAGCATTTCACCTACTTCGACCAGGTCCGGAAAGAGTTTCCGGGCATCCGGATGACCGTCGGCGGCGGCGCCTTTTCAGTCTTTTCCGAGCCGATCATCCGCCGGCTTCCGGAGGGGGTCATCGGCGTCATCGGAGAGGGAGAAGACGCCCTGTTGAAGATATACGAAGAAAAACCGTTGATGGATGAGCGCTGCATCTTCCGAAAGGGGGACGAGGTGATCACCGGCGTCTCGAAGGGGCCGGTCTTGCTCGATTCGTCGATTCAGGACCCGGCGTATATCGAGTCGATCTTCCCGCAGTCTCCCGCCTACGCCGGCGAACCGATCGGGATTCAAACCAAACGGGGCTGCCCCTATGATTGCCAGTTTTGTCTCTATCCCTATATCGAGGGGAAACGGGTCTATCTCCGGCCCGCGGAAAACATCGTCGAAGAGATGAAGCGTTTTTACGACCGGTGGGGAACGCGCCGCTTCTGGTTCGCCGACGCGCAGTGGATCCCCGGCTCGAAATATTATCCCCATTGCACGGAGACCTTGGAACGGGTCGTTTCAAGCGGGATGAAGATCGAGTGGGGCGCCTATATCCGGACCAGCCTGATCACGAAAGAGCTGGCCCGGTTGATGGTCCGGTCGGGCCTCGGCGACACCGAGGTGGCGATCACCTCCGGCTCGCAGAAGGTCCTCGACGAA